>DAIQBE010000254.1:0-5350 GCA_036781325.1 Leadbetterella sp.
GATAATTTGCACCTATATGCGTCCGAAACCTGTTCTGCAATTGTTGCAGTCTGTTGTTGGGCAAACGGTTTATCCAGATGAAGTTATAATTGTTGATGGTTCCCTGAATTCCGACACAGCTACTGTTTTAAATCAAAATTTTTTTAAAAAAGTGCACTATCATTTAGTGGCGCCTGAGTATAGAGGTCTTACCAAGCAACGCAATTATGGCGTAGGAAAAGTAAGTGACGGAATTGACATTGTTTGTTTTTTAGACGATGATACGGTATTAGAAAAGGAGTATTTTGAGCAAATTTTAAAAACCTACACGGATTACCCGCAAGCTCTGGGTGTTGGAGGGTATATTAACAATGAGAATAAATTTCAATTTGTTGGATATGATTATCAACCAACCATTAAAGAATTTTATTATGACGGGTGGAAGCAAAATGACGGCAGTCGTTTTGTCCTGCGTAAAAAATTGGGATTGGATAGTGATTGTCCACCGGGTTATTCGTCGCAGTACTCTCATGGCCGTAGTGTGGGATTTTTACCTCCAAGTGGTAAAACCTATGAAGTAGAGATGCTAATGGGCGGCGTCTCCTCTTTTAGAAAAGAAGTATTTAAGAGTTTACATTTTTCGACCTATTTTGAAGGATATGGATTGTATGAAGACGCTGATTTTACTTTGAGAGTAGCAAAAATGGGAAAGTTATATTTGAATACTTCAGCGAAATTAAATCATTATCACGATGCCTCAGGAAGACCTAATCAATATAAATACGGTAGAATGGTAGTGCGTAATGGATGGTATGTGTGGCGTACGAAAAACCCCAGTCCTGAACTCAATGACTGTTTTAAATGGCATGCTATTACTCTACTTTTAACGGGAATACGATACACTAATGTTCTTACTACTAACAATAAAAAAGAGGCCTTGACCGAAGCTTTAGGAAGAACGGTAGGTTGGTGGAGTTTATGGTTTAACAAGCCTAAATAAATATTCACTAAATGGAATGTATTTAATATACGGTTCGAAATAGGTATAGACTAGATTATATTATGAAAACAATTCAATTAATGAATATCCCTAATTTTTATTCTTCCTACTATTTATTGGGATTGAATCAAGCATTTAAGGTTAAATTTAAAATGGACAGTAATTTTACTCAGTTCAACAATAAACCAATTCTTATTTTTAAGGTTGATGATGCAATTGCAGTGATTGATAATGATGATCCTACTGGAGTACAGCAAGAATTATATGAAATAGCCAGTGTTTATTTTGTAACCAATAAACTCCTTGATCATGATTCGTATAAACAGCCCAAAGTTAAACCGCTTTATCCACATTATCCCGTTAATATTGTGCCCCTTTATTGCCGTGTATTTGGGATAAATTTGTTGCGTTATTTGAAATTAAAAGATGTAATACAACAAATATATATTCTATTAAGAAGACCTTTATATGGACAGTATAAAAGAAGTTTTAAAAAAGATAATTTTATTTTCTTTTCCTCTAATATTTGGAAAAAAGAACCTGAAACCAACTATATTCGGGCTGAGTTTATTCGATTCTGTAAAACAGATACTAGAATAGTATTTAAAGGAGGGTTTATACCCCGCTCTGATGGGAATAATTATGGATTTGATAATGAGCTTAATGAGGAGAGATATTCCCCGAAAATGTTTTCAAAGTTAAGCGCTACCTCTAAAATTGCTTTAAATAATCCTGCCGTTTGTGGAGCGGTGAGTTGGAGATTAGCTGAATATTTAAATCAAGGTTTATTTGTATTATCATTTCCTTTTAAAATTGAACTGCCTCATAATTTCATGCATGGTGCTGAAGTCCATTTTATAGAAAAAACAGCCCAATTTAAACCTGTTTTGGATAAAGTAGTAGATGATTCTGATTATCATGAAGCTATAGCAGCAAGGGGTAAATTTTATTTCGATACCTATTGTACTCCTGGAGCGCAAGCAAAATATGTGGTTGATTCAATATTAAATGGCGAGTCAAATTTAAAAAAAGATTTGAAACATAGTAGTTGAAAGATGAAGTTTGTACTATTTACCCATGTTCCACATATTAAAGAAAGCAATCAGTATTATGCTTATGCTCCGTATGTCAAAGAAATGAATATTTGGGGTAAAAATGTCAATGAACTAATAATTGTTGCGCCCTTGTTCTCAGGGAATAAAACACTAATAGACATTTCTTACAGTCATCAAAACATACAATTTTTGGCTGTTCCAAGTTTCGATGTTTTGTCTATTAAATCTATTTTTATCACTTTATTGAAGCTTCCTAACTTAATTTGGATTCTTTTTAAAGCGATGAAAAATGCTGATCACATCCATTTGCGTTGCCCAGGAAATATAGGGTTGTTAGCTTGTTTTATTCAGATGCTTTTTCCCTTTACGCCAAAGTCAGCTAAATACGCTGGTAATTGGGATCCAAAATCGAAGCAACCTTTGACTTATAAATTACAGCAATGGATTTTGAAGAATACTTTTTTAACCCGAAACATACAGGTTTTGGTTTATGGGGAGTGGGAAGGAATGACCTCAAATATTAAACCTTTTTTTACGGCTTCTTATGCATTAAACGAGATAGTACCTATTGTTCAAAAAAAATTGATTGGAATAGTTGATTTTATTTTTGTGGGTGCTTTAGTGAAAGGAAAGCATCCGTTATATGCGATACAATTAATGGAAAATTTGCATCTTAAAGGATATTCAGTACGGTTAAGTGTCTACGGTGAAGGTCCGGAACGAGAAATACTGCAGGATTATATTAGAACCCATGCGTTAGAAAAGATTGTTTCATTACAAGGAAACCAGACACAGGATATTGTTAAGAAAGCCTATCAGGACAGTCATTTTGTGATTTTGCCTTCAGACAGTGAAGGTTGGCCAAAAGTAATTGCCGAAGGTATGTTTTGGGGTTGTGTCCCAATTGCTACTTCCGTTTCTTGTGTGCCCTATATGTTGGACTATGGAAATAGAGGGATTTTATTACAGCGGGATTTAGAAAAAGATAGTACGCAAATAGCGGTTGTTTTACATGATCAAACCGAGTATGATGCTAAACGAAATAAAGCTGCGGAATGGTCCAGAAGGTTTACACTAGATGTTTTTGAAGATGCGATACAGGAGTTAATTGAATAGGGGTTTGAAGTTTAAAGTTTAAGGTTTGAAGGGTTAGAATTGGGAGCGGTAAACTGTAATAGTTAGATTAAGGAAACAAGAATCAAGAAGAAAGAATCAAGAAGAAAGAAGAAAGAAGAAAGAAGAAAGAAGAAAGAAGAAAGAATCAAGAAGAAAGAATCAAGAAGAAAGAATCAAGAATCAAGAGGCAAGAATCAAGAAGAAAGAATCAAGAGGCAAGAATCAAGAGGCAAGAATCAAGAAGAAAGATGCAACATGACAATCATAAAATAAGGATTATTCAGATTATAGATTCTCTTGAGGCTGGTGGGGCCGAGCGTATGGCGGTGAGTTATGCTAATGCGCTTGCCCAAACAATTGAGTTTTCCGGATTGGTGGTAAGCCGTAAAGAAGGGGCACTTTTAAGTCAGGTTGGTGAAGGAGTATCGTATTTGTTTTTGAACAGAAAAAAAGCAGTTGATTTAAAAGCACTGTACACGTTAAGGAATTATGTAAAGCAGCATAAGGTAACTGTTGTTCAGGCCCATAGTACCTCTTTTTTTATAGCTTTTTTATTAAAACTAAGTTGTCCGTATTTACAATTAATCTGGCATGACCATTATGGAGATAGTGAGTTTTTATCCAAAAGACCAATCCGTGCTTTAAAAATAGCTTTGCCTTTTTTTAGTGGAATTATAGTCGTAAACCAAAAATTGAAAGTTTGGGCTGAACAAAAAATGAATTTTAAAAATACGGTTTATTTACCTAATTTTCCTTCTGAAGGGAATAATAGCGCAGCCCATACTGTATTAAAGGGAATTGATGGAAAACGTATTGTGTGCTTGGCTAATTTGAGAATACAGAAAGATCACTTTTTATTATTGAAAGTAGCATGTAAACTAAAAGTATCTCATCCAGAATGGACTTTTCATTTGGTTGGAAAAGATTTTAATGATGCCTATTCCCAAAAAATTAAGGATTTAATAGTTGCTTTTGCTTTAGAAAAAAATGTGTTTCTTTACGGCACGAAACAAGATGTTGAAAATATTTTGCGACAATCTGCCATTGGCGTTTTAACGTCGAAATCTGAGGGTTTACCGGTAGCGCTATTAGAATATGGATGGTTAAAAAAACCTGTTGTAGTGACTGATGTAGGGGAAGTGTCTTCTTTGGTGGCCAATGGTAAAAACGGTTTTCTAGTTGCCGCTCAAGAAGAGCATTTGTTTTATGTAGCGTTGGTTGAATTAATAAAGAGCGAAGTTCTGAAACAGGAGTTTGGCAATTTACTTCATAAAAAGGTACAGAATCATTATTCAAAAAAAGCTGTCGTTGCAGCGTATTTAAATTGGTTAAATAATAGTTGTAAATGAAAAAAGAGGATCAATCCTATTTGTTTTTAATTCTTTTCCATGTCGTTCTTGGGGCAATGGTGTATGCTGTTCCTTTTATTTCTAAAATATATGGGTATTTCATTTTTATTTTTGGTGTTTATTATGTCATTAAAAGCCAAAATAGAAACAATGAAGCACTTGTTGCGGCTGCATATATCGTAGGAAGTGAAGTTTTTTTGAGGATGACGGATGGTAATCCCTTGTATGAGATTTCTAAATATGGGGTGATGGTTTTTGTCTTTATAGGGATGTATTTTAGCGGATTTTCTAAAGGTGCTGCTCCGTATTGGCTTTTTTTAATATTATTGGTTCCTAGTATCGTCATTTCAACTTTTGCATTGGATTTAGGTACTGATATCCGAAAAGCCATTGCTTTTAATATATCTGGTCCTGTTTGTCTGGGAATCGCTTCCTTATATACCTATAGACGAAAAATTTCATTAGAAGACACTAATAGTATTTTGTTAAGTATGGGTTTGCCAATTGTAACTTGTATGGTGTATTTGACTCTGTATACACCAAATGTTAGAGATATTATCACCAGTACACAATCTAATTATGAAACTTCCGGTGGATATGGACCTAATCAAGTAGCCACTATACTTGGCTTGGGAATGTTTGTTTTTTTTTCCCGTATCATATTGGATAGTAAATCAAAATTTCAAATTTTAATCAATGTTTTTATAGCCTTGAATATTACGTATAGGGGGATGATTACTTTTTCCCGTGGGGGAATGATTACCGGATTTTTGATGATTTTCTTACTACTGTTCTTTTTGTATTTTAAATCTAATTTTGCAGGGAAGGTGAAATTAAATTATATCATAGTT
>DAIQBE010000255.1:0-5344 GCA_036781325.1 Leadbetterella sp.
AAACTCAAAAAAGAACAAATTGAAACTTTGGCTAAAGAATTTGCTAAAATGGATTAATTATTACATTTAAAAATAGAAAAATAAATAATAAAACAATAATTTTGCAGTTTAATTAAATCTTAAAATATCAGGATGCAAGAACTTTTAACCACTGCTGCTCTTACTAGTGTTTTTACGCTTACCTTATTAGAAATAATTCTTGGAGTTGATAATATCATCTTTATTTCGATTATTTCAGGAAAGTTAGAAAAAGCAGATCAAAGGAAAGCGAGGAATTTAGGGCTTTTTTCTGCAATGGTATTAAGAATTGGACTTTTATTTGTTTTAGGTTGGATTCTAAGTCTTGAAAAAGACCTGTTCAACTTATCTGACCTTGGCTTACCATTTGATATTGGAATGAGTGGTAAAGACCTCATACTTTAATTGGCGGGGTCTTTCTTTTATATAAAGCAACTTCAGAAATTCATCATAAACTAGAAGGCATTGAAGATGACTTAGATAGTAATAAAAAAGGCGTTAAAGCGAGTTTATTTAAGGCTGTAATGGATATTACTGTTATTAATATTATTTTTTCAATTGACTCAATAATTACTGCTATTGGAATGACCAACGTTATTTCGGTAATGGCGGTTTCGGTGGTACTTTCGACTATTGCGATGTTACTTTTTGCAAAAAATGTTGGAGACTTTGTAGAGGCACATCCCACTGTCAAAATGTTAGCATTGTCGTTTTTAGTTATGATTGGCACATTATTAATTGCCGAAGCTTTCCATGTTCATGTTCCAAAAGGCTATGTATATTTTGCTATGGCTTTCTCGTTTTTAGTCGAAATGCTTAACATTAAAATGCGTAAAAAATCTAAAAAGCCTGTTGAGTTACATTCCCATGTAACTGAGGACTGATATTTTACAGAGAAAATGTCAATAATAAAAAAAGGCTTATCTTTAGTATTCAACATTTGGTGTATTTTTTGGTTTATAGGAATATTTTTAATCCTTTTTCCATTTATATATTTTTGTATTCAAATACAATCCCTCAAAAAGTATGGAACAAAAATTACTAATTTCTGGGCAGATATATTTTTCTTAATCACTTTTATGCCCGTTAAGATTGAATATAAATTTAAGCCAGATAAAAAGAAAGCTTATGTTTTTGTTGCCAATCATTTTTCGTATATCGATGTGGCTATAGGAATGAAAGTAGTCAGAAATTATTTTTCCTATATGGGAAAAAGTTCGGTGAAAAAAATCCCACTTTTGGGATATATGTTCGCAAAATTACATATTCAGGTAGATCGAAGTGACAAAAACAGTAGAGCAAATTCATTGCTTCGATCTAAAAAGGCGTTGTTAGAAGGCAGGAGTTTGTTTATAATGCCAGAAGGAGGTATTGTTTCAGAGAAAATACCTAAGATGCATTTGCCTTTAAAAGACGGGGCATTCTTATTAGCAATTGATGCTCAAGTTCCTATTGTTCCATTGGTCTTTCTCAATATGCATGAAGTAATGCCTTCTACCACTTTAATTTGGCGTCAGCCTAGGGTATTGGTTCATAATCAAATTGAAACAAAAGGATTAGACAAAAGCCATTTAGAAGAATTGAAAAATAAAGTATACCATGTTATTCAAAATGAATTGGATGATTATTATTCAAAAAAATGAAAATTGAAATAGAAACGATTCAAAAAATTGCTCATTTGGCTAGATTAAATATAGAGCCCGAAGAGCAAGTCCAATTAGCTGAAGATTTCGCTAAAATATTAGATTGGATGAATCAACTCAATGAGTTGGATACCAGCAATATACAACCTTTAATACATATGAATTCTGGTGTAAATGTATTTAGAGAAGATATTGCAAAAAATGAATTAAGTAAAGAAGAGGGGCTTTTTAATGCTCCCCAAAAAGACAAAGATTATTTTATGGTGCCTAAGGTCATTGAATAGTATTAGTGCATATATTTTCTCTTTATTAACAAATTCTGGATTCTATTTCTAAATAAAACGTTTATTAACATTTTCCGCATCAGACACAAACTGTTTTACTTTTTGTTCGTCATCTTTTTTGCATATCATCAGCACATTATCATACTCTGCCACAATATATCCTTCTAAGTCATTAATAACCACTAACTTATCTTTTGGCATTTTTATTACGCAATTAGAAGTTTTATAAAGGATAGTTTGAGCGTCTATTACATTTTCATAATCATCTTTTTCTGAATTTTCATAAACAGATTTCCAAGTTCCTAAATCAGACCATCCAATATCCGATAGTACTACAAACACATTGCTCGCTTTTTCCATTACACCATTATCTATAGAAATTGCTTTGCATCTTGGGTAAGCTAATTCCAGCGCTTCTTTTTCTCTGGAAGTGAAAAAATGTTCTTGAGCGATGCCAAAAGCGTCCGCCATTTCAGGCAAAAACTCGGTAAATGCTTTTTTGATAGAAGGAAATGACCAAATGAAGATACCGCCATTCCAAACATAATCACCACTGGCTAAAAACATTTCGGCTAATTCTCGCTGAGGTTTTTCTGTAAATGTTTTTACTTTTTTTACTTCAGAAATAGTAGTATCATCAAAATGGATATAGCCGTATCCCGTATCTGGTCTAGTAGGTGTAATACCTAAAGTAACTAACACCTCATTTTTCAATGAATAGTTTAAGGCAATTCTAATTCTTTCTTTAAATTCCTCTTCTTTTAATATGATATGATCTGCAGGGGCCACAACAATATTGGCTTCGGGATCAATCTTCGCAATTTTGTAACAAGCATAGCCTATACATGGAGCGGTATTTCTTCTACTCGGTTCAAGCAGTATTTGTTCATCAGATAAAAACGGCAATTGCTCTTTTGTAATGGCATAATATTCTTGGCTAGTTACCACATAAATATTCTCATTTGGACAGACTCCTTCAAACCTATCAGCAGTTTGTTGAATTAATGTCCGGCCTGTACCTAAGATATCGTGAAATTGCTTCGGAAAATTTTGTCTACTAAATGGCCAAAATCGTGTACCGGCACCGCCAGCCATGATTATCAAGTAATTAGAAGATGACATTCTTATGGGTTTACTATTAAATATTGATCTATACGCAAAGCTACATTTTCTCTGGTGTTCATCCAAAAAAGATTATAATCTGCAGCGTGCCAAACTTTCTGTTTCAAAAACATTCTTCCATGCACATAAGGCTTATTTATCCAAAGTAACCCTTTATGCACTCTGGCATCTACTGCATTGTTTACAAACTTAAATTTTAAACCAACACCACCTGTGTTGTTTTCTTTGGTAACCCAATCTTCTGAAGTTGTCCAAGTCATTGGATTTATCACAAATGCATTTTCTAATCCATTTTTATAGTACGGTGGGTAATAATCATTGGCAAAAGTATTCCAGGAGACAAATCCACCAATTTCCTCTGCTTTCGTGCTTGGTTTAATATTCACAAACTCTTTGGGAGACGTTGCAATACCGACTAAATAGGCTTCCACTAGCTGTTTTTGCAAAGGCTTTCCATCAAAATATTCTTTCAACAACCTTTTAGCATGAACAGTGCCTTGGCTATGACCAGCTATTATTATTGGTCTGCCTGCATTTTCATTCAATAAATAATAGTTGAATGAATTTTTTATGTCTTCATATGCCAAGTCTAAGGAATTCATGGCTGCCATTTTATTGGAAGTAGTAAATGCAGAATAATGGGCTTGACGAAATCGTGGAGCAAAAACTCGACAACTTCCATTAAATATAGTGGCTTGATTTAAGATGGTAGATTCATCTACCTGAGCATTTAAAACTTCATCTTCAGTCGAAGCATTCCATGTGAATTTATTTTGAGGTTTTTTTGTGTATATCGTCGGATGAATAAAAAAGACATCCGCTTTGGCATTTGCTTGGCCATTCTTTATTCCAACTGCATTTATTGGAATTTCATCTGCTTTATCAAACTTATCTGGATGTGCTGCCCAATTTTTAATATTTTCATAATTTGGTGCCTCTGGGATGTTATTTTTATCAAATTCAGAGAGAATTTCGAAAGGTTTTTGTGATTTAGCAATGCTTATTTTTATTAACACTAAAGAAAATAAAGCTAAAATTCTAATTTTTGTCATTTTTGTAATTATTTTTCGATTAAATGGTATTTAAATAATTTATCTTTCTTATTTTTGAATTCTGTTTTCATAAACTATAACCAAATAATACATTTAATATTTAAACTTATGTCAAAAAATTACCCACATCTCCGAAAATATTTATTCGGATTTTTGCTTTCAGTGCTTTCTGTAAGCTTCGCAATGGCTCAAACTGTTATTTCTGGAACTATAACAGACAAAAAAACAAAAGAACCATTAGTTGGTGTTAGTGTTCAAATAAAAGGCAAAGTAATAGGAACTATTACTGACATCAAAGGAAAATTTGAATTTACTACTTCTACCCCATTGCCTATCCCTTTGGTTATTTCTTCCATCGGCTACAAAGGGCAAGAATACACGGTAACTTCTGAAAAAGCAGCAATAAATATCAGCTTAGAAGACCAAGACATTATGGGTCAAGAAATTGTAGTTTCGGCTTCTCGTGTAGAGGAAAGCGTAATGAAATCTGCTGTAACTGTTGAAAAATTAGATTTAAGAGCAATTAGAGAAACCGCGGCACCAAGTTTTTACGATGCCATCGCCAATATGAAGGGAGTAGATATGACTACCCAAGGTTTGTTATTTAAATCTATCAACATGCGTGGATTTGGTGCTACAGGAAATCCAAGAACGGTTCAATTGATTGATGGTATGGATAACTCTGCCCCTGGCTTAAATTTCCCTGTAGATAACATCGTAGGTATGCCAGAGCTTGATGTAGAATCTGTTGAGATTTTGCCTGGTGCTGCTTCGGCCCTTTATGGTCCAAATGCTATTAATGGTTTAGTTTTAATGAACTCTAAAAGTCCATTTTTATATCAAGGCTTGAGCAGTACAGTTAAAACAGGTGTTATGAATGAGAGCAGTAGAACAACTGCCACCACCCCTTTTTATGATTTGTCTATCAGATATGCCAAAGCATTTAATAATAAAACCGCATTTAAAATTAATTTAGCTTACATTGGAGCCAAAGATTGGGAGGCCAATAATTATACGAATTTAAACCTTGGTGGATTAGAAAACGGAACAAGAGGAGCGGGTGTTGATCCAGATTATGATGGATTAAACATTTATGGTGACGAGGTACAAGCTAATATGCTAACGGTAGCCAATGGTTTAGTTGCCGCTAGGTTATTGCCTTCTGCTGCAGTTGGTTTAGTACCAAACATTCCTTTGAGTAGAACTGGATTTTTTGAAAGAGATT
>DAIQBE010000256.1:0-5333 GCA_036781325.1 Leadbetterella sp.
TTTAAAAAAGTTTTATATTTGAGGTCAAAAATAAAGAAATGCTCACTTTCCCAAATGCAAAAATAAATTTAGGTCTTAACATCGTAGAAAAAAGAAACGATGGTTTCCATAATATAGAATCAGTGTTTTATCCTATTGGCTGGTGTGATGCATTAGAAATTATTAAAGCAACAAATTTTTCTTTTACTACCACAGGTTTAGAGATACCAGGTAATTCAAAAAATAATTTGATTATTAAGGCTTTCGATTTATTGTATGACTTAATTACTATTCAAGAAGCAGAAAATGGCTTTAAAAATAATACTAAATCGCAGATAGCCATACACCTTCACAAAGTGCTACCGATGGGAGCAGGCATTGGTGGAGGTTCAGCCGATGGAGCTTTTGCTTTGAAAATGATAAATGAAATTTTTGCATTAGGGTTAGACACAAAACAATTGCAGGATTTTGCTTCAAGGCTCGGAAGCGATTGCCCTTTTTTTATTGAGAATACCCCTAAATTTTGTTTTGAAAAGGGAAATAAGTTTAAAGAAATTGAACTTAATTTAAAAGGCAAATATATCCTTTTAATAAATCCACAGATTCATATTTCTACTGCAGAAGCCTATTCTGGAGTTGTGCCCAAAAAGCCATTAATTTCGATTCAAGAAATTATTAAATCGCCAATAAAAGAATGGAAAGGTGTTTTAACAAACGATTTTGAAGAAAATATACTTAAAAATCATTTAAAAATAGCAAGAATCAAAAACGATCTTTACGATTTAGGAGCTTCTTATGCCTCCATGACAGGAAGTGGTTCAACAGTTTTTGGAATTTTTGAAAAAGAAGTTGAAGCAGTTGAAAAATATTTTAAAGATTGCATTTTGTGGCAAGGAATGGCTTGAAAATTATAGAAAACAGTCCCAAAAATTGTTATAATAATTAGTGAAATTTTTCTTGTAAAACTAAGTTATAAATTTTAAATGTTAAAATAATAACATTCCTTTGAAATTTACTTAGTACAATCTGAATATTATCCAAAATTTCGATACTTTTTTTCCTTTATTTTCGGAAATACAATTTTTTTTTAGTTATTTCGCACCCGTATTCACTTACCTATATATATGAATAGATGTGGTGAGGTAATACTAAAATTGTTTTAAATAAATATAATTATAAGCATGGCATCAGTTAGACCAGATGAGGTTTCTGCGATTTTGCGTGAGCAATTAGCAGGTGCGAAAACCGAAGCGGAACTAGAAGAAGTAGGAACTGTACTCCAAATTGGAGACGGTGTAGCACGTATTTATGGACTTTCAAAAGTACAACAAGGAGAGTTAATTGAATTCGAAAATGGATTGAAAGGCCTAGCCCTAAATTTAGAAGAAGACAATGTTGGAGCGGTTTTATTAGGTGATTCAGCAGGTATCAAAGAAGGAGCAATAGCGAAGCGTACCGGTGAAATTGCCTCTGTAAAAGTAGGTGAAGGGATTATAGGACGCGTGGTAAATACTTTGGCTGAGCCAATAGATGGTAATGGGCCTATATTAGGAGAACTTTTTGAAATGCCATTAGAAAGAAAAGCTCCAGGAGTAATCTATCGCCAACCCGTTACCGAGCCTTTACAAACAGGTATTAAAGCTATTGATGCTATGATTCCGATTGGTCGTGGACAACGCGAGCTGGTAATTGGTGACCGTCAAACAGGAAAAACTGCTGTTTGTATTGATACTATAATTAATCAAAAAGAATTTTTCGATAAAGGCGAACCGGTTTACTGTATATATGTAGCTTGTGGTCAAAAAGCATCCACTGTAAAAGGTGTTGAGCAAACATTGAGACGCTATGGAGCTATGGATTATACAGTTATTGTAAACGCTGGTGCTTCTGATCCTTCTCCAATGCAATTTTTTGCTCCTTTTACTGGTGCTGCAATTGGCGAATATTTCAGAGATACTGGTCGTCCTGCTTTAGTAATCTATGATGACTTGTCTAAGCAAGCAGTAGCTTATCGTGAAGTTTCTCTATTACTTCGTCGTCCACCGGGCCGCGAGGCTTATCCTGGTGATGTATTCTATCTTCACTCCAGATTATTGGAGCGTGCAGCTAAGATTAATCAATCTGATGCAATAGCACAAGATATGAATGACTTACCTCCTTCTTTGAAAGGAAAAGTGAAAGGTGGTGGTTCATTAACAGCTTTACCAATTATTGAAACTCAAGCTGGTGACGTTTCTGCTTATATTCCTACTAACGTAATTTCAATTACGGATGGTCAAATATTTTTAGAGTCTAACTTATTTAATGCGGGTATTCGTCCTGCCATAAACGTAGGTATTTCGGTATCTCGAGTGGGTGGAAATGCACAAATTAAATCTATGAAAAAAGTGGCTGGTACGCTTAAATTAGACCAAGCCCAGTTTCGTGAGCTAGAAGCTTTCTCTAAATTTGGTTCTGATTTAGATGCTGCTACCAAATTGGTAATTGAGCGTGGTCGTAGAAACCAAGAAATTTTGAAGCAAGGGCAGTATTCGCCTTCACCAGTTGGAGACCAAGTGGCTATGATTTTTGGTTCAATAAATGGTATGATGGATGATGTTCCTGTTAAGAGAGTAAAAGAGTATGAAACTGAATTCTTGACACTTCTAAAAGCGACCAATCCGCAAGCAATTGAAAGTTTAGCTCAAGGAAAAATGGACAAAGAAATTACTGATTTTATTTTAAAATTTGGAAAAGATTTGGCCAAGAAGTATGCCTAATTTTTGATAGCTGTTTTTATCGCAATTATCATTAATCTAAATCATAAATAGACAAAATGGCTTCATTAAAAGAAGTAAGAAATAGAATAGTATCAGTAAACTCAACTATGCAAATAACTAGAGCCATGAAAATGGTTTCGGCTGCAAAATTGAGAAGGGCCCAAGACAAAATTGTTCAGATGCGTCCTTATGCTAACAAATTGAATCAGCTTATTGCTCAAGTTTCAGCAGGTACTGAAGTTGGCAGTTCGAATCCTTATACCCAAGAAAGAGAAGTTAAAAATGTACTAGTCATTATTGTTACTTCTGACAGAGGGCTATGTGGAGCGTTTAATTCTAATGTAATTAAAGCAGCATCGGCTTATATCGATGAGAAATATGCTGTGCAGAATGAGAAAGGAAACGTGACCATTATGCCTTTGGGCAAAAAAGGGGCAGAAGCTTTTGCAAGGAAGGGTTATAAATTAGAAAAAGAACATTCAGATATTTTTTCTCGACTTAGTTTTGATGTAGCAAGAGAAGCTGCTGAAAAAGTAATGGCAAGTTTTTCTGATGGTATTTATGATGAAGTAGTATTGGTTTATAATGAATTCAAAAATGTAGCTACCCAGATTATCAGATCGGACAAATTTTTGCCTTTAGTAAAAGAAGAAAAAGAAGAGACTGTAGCTAGTACTGATTATATTTTTGAGCCTTCTGAAGAAGAAATTATTCTTGAGCTTATTCCAAAATCTATAAAATTGCAATTATTTAAAGCAGTTTTAGATTCTAATGCTTCAGAGCACGGCGCAAGAATGACTGCCATGGACAAAGCAACTGAAAATGGTGGAGATTTGTTAAAGGACTTAAAAATTGAATATAATCGTTCGCGTCAAGCGGCTATTACAAAAGAAATTTTAGAAATAGTTGGCGGTGCAGAAGCATTAAAATCAGCATAAAAATTCAAAGAATCAAATAAAAGAGATATTTCCCGATATTTTGGGGGATATCTCTTTTTGGTTTATTGGGTTTTCAGATTGGTATAGATTTTTTTTAAAACTGGAAACTAAGAAAAATATTAATATTTAAGTAAGGCATACTTTTTACTAAAAAAAACCTTGTTTTGGATTTCTTACTGTTTATATTTGAATAATTAAACAAACCAAAGAAAATGTTAAGTAGAGTTGCCAATTCTGTGTATTGGATGAGCCGTTATATAGAAAGAGTAGAGAATTATGCACGGCTAGTAGGTGCAAACATCAATCTTTCTTATGATTTGCCCGGCATTTTATCTGAAAATTGGTCTTCTTTGTTAGAAGCCACAGGAGATAAAGAAACCTATTTGCAGCATTACAATCAAGAAGACAAAGAAAGAATCATAGATTTTATAACTTTCGACGTTTTAAATCCAAATTCCATTTTTAATGCCTTAAGTTTTGCTCGAGAGAATGCTCGGACAATTAGAGAAACTCTTCCTAAAGAAATTTGGGAGCATTTAAATGGCTTTTACTTAAATTTCAAAACTTCAGCATCAAAAATCAATCGAGAAATAGATAATGCAGATCAATTTTATGAAAATATAAAGGAAGAGTGTCAGTTATTCACTGGCATGATTGAAGCTACATTAACCAGAAATGAAGCTTATTACTTTGCTAGTTTAGGTAGATTTATAGAAAGAGCTGATAAAACTTCTAGATTTTTAGATATTGGTTATTTTAATTTCAAAGTAAAATCAGATACTAAAATTTCTAATCCACAAGATTTGTTGGTTTGGTCTGCTGTTTTAAAATCAGTGAGTGCTTTTAATATGTATCGACAACAATATAAAAGTTTGAATCCTGAAAGTATAATTGAGTTTTTAATAAAAGATAGAGATTTCCCTAGGGCTATATGTTTTAGCATAAAAAAAGCTGAATATTCTCTATATAGAATAGGGGGGGTAAGGCCTCAGGATAGTTATTCCAATTTAGCAGAAAAGGCAATAAGTCAGCTAAAACATGAAATTGACTTTACGGAGACGGATGAAATAGTAAAAGGTGGATTGCACAAATATTTAAATACTTTTCAAACTAAAAACAATGAAATTGATTCAGAAATATTCAAAGTCTATTTTGATTTAGAAGCTAAATAGGGTGAAAAGATGCAAAAAAATGTTTAATTTTGTTTAAATTAATGAATCTATAAAATGACCTTTTGTTTAGGGGTAAAAACTGCACAAGGAATTATTGGAATTGCAGATAGAAGAATAACTTCTGGTAGTGAAGTTTCAAGTGAAAAAAAAGTATTCATACATCAAATAAAAAATCACTCACTTTTTATTATGACTTCTGGCTTGCGTTCCGTTAGGGACAAAGCCATCACCTATTTTCAGGAAGTTTTAGAAAGCCAGGACAGCACTTTTGATAAATTATATAAAGCTGTAAATTCATTTGGAAATATGGTTAAACGTGTTGCAGATGAGGATAAGGAGCAGCTACAAAGTGCAGGTTTAAAATTTAATTTATCCGCAATTGTTGGAGGTCAGCTTGAAAATGATTCTGAACACAAATTGTTTCTTTTGTATCCAGAAGGTAATTGGATTGAAGTAACCCAAGGTTCTCAATCCAATTACCTTCT
>DAIQBE010000257.1:0-5323 GCA_036781325.1 Leadbetterella sp.
AATTCTAGAATAAAGTATAAATAAATGGAGCTATAGCTGAGCCACCACCAATTACAATCAAAATTCCTATTAGTAAAAGAAGAATAATTGTTGGAGCAAGCCAAACTTTTTTTCTTGCGGCTAAAAAACCCCATAAATCTTTAATAAAATCCATATTTTTTTTCGTTTTAATTAATCTAATACAAATTCTTGTTGCCAATTATCTTTTTCTTGCCAAACGGGTTGTTTTGCTTTTTCAAAAAGAAAATTCCCAACCACTAAAAAGTCCATTTCTGTTCTCATAAAGCATCGATAGGCATCGTTCGGTGTCATTACTATGGGTTCTCCTCTAACATTAAATGAGGTATTCACTACCACTCCATAACCTGTTATTTTCTTAAAATTTTCTATTAGTTCATAATATTTTGGATTGGTTTCTCTATGCACAGACTGAATTCTGGCTGAAAAATCAATATGAGTAATAGAAGGCAATTCTGATCTTAAATGATACAATTTTTGGCGTAAGTCTAAATCGTTGTAGTTATGAGGTAACTCTTTTCTAATTGATTTTGAAACTTCATGCACTAAAAGCATGTACGGAGAAATGCCGTCATAATCAAAATAGTTTTTTAAGTCTTCTGCTAAAACTGAAGGGGCAAATGGCCTAAAAGATTCTCTATATTTTATTTTAAGATTAAGTTTTTTCTGCATTTCAGGGCTTCTTGGGTCCCCTAAAATACTTCTGGCCCCTAAGGCTCTTGGACCAAACTCCATTTTTCCTTGTACCCAACCTATCACGTTTTCGTTGGCTAAAAGTTCAGCAGTTTTAGAAGCAAGATCACTAAAATTTTCAAAATAAGTAAAGGTTGCTTCATACTTTTTAGCCATTAATTCTACCTCCAGATCTGAAAAAGTTGGGCCTAAATAAGAACCATTTAATGCATCAAACTTATAGTTAATTTCCCTTTTTTGCCCAAAATAGATATAATTAACCGCCAAGGCAGCTCCTAATGCGCCTCCAGCATCTCCTGCAGCTGGTTGAATAAAAATTTCGTCAAAAATACCAGACTTTTGCAATTTGCCATTCGATACGCAATTTAAGGCTACACCACCTGCTAAACATAAATATTTGCTTCCAGTAAGTCTTTTAGCTTCTTTAGCCATTAGAATTACAACTTCTTCGGTTATTTGTTGAATAGCGAGGCCTAAATCACAATGATGTTGTAATAATTCATCTTCTGGTTTACGGGTTTTGAATCCAAAAAGTGTTTCCCATTTATTTTCATTTACCATTTTTAAGCCTGTAGCATAATCAAAGAATTTTTGATCTAAGAATATAGATCCATCATCTTTTATGCTGATCAAATGTTGCTTAATAATTGACACATAATCGGAAACTTTTTGAGAATCTGGATTTCCGTAAGGAGCCAATCCCATAAGCTTATATTCACCAGAGTTTACTCTAAAACCCAGAAAATAGGTAAAAGCAGAATACAACAAGCCTAAAGAATGAGGGAAGTGCAGCTCCTTAAGAATTTTTATATTTTCATTAACACCATGGCAAATAGAGGCTGTTGCCCATTCTCCAACTCCATCTATCGTTAAAATAGCCGCTTCAGAGAAAGAAGAAGGGTAAAAAGCACTTGCTGCATGGGAAAGGTGATGTTCGGGAAAAAGTAATTTTACCCGCTTTTTATCATAACTACCAATCTTAATAAGTTCTTGATGGATAAGACGTTTTAAAAACATCTTTTCTTTTATCCAAACCGGGATTGCGGTCAAAAAAGAGCGTATCCCTTTTGGCGCAAAGGCATAATACGTTTCAAGCAATCGCTCAAATTTTAATAGCGGCTTATCGTAAAATACAATTGCATCAATTTTGTCAAGGCTCAGGCCTCCATATTCTAAACAAAATTTTGTTGCATTTATAGGAAAATTGGGATCATGTTTTTTTCGAGTAAATCTTTCTTCTTGGGCAGCAGCTATTATTCTTCCATCTTGAATTAGTGCAGCAGCTGAATCATGATAATACGCGGATATTCCTAGGATATTCATTTAAAATTAATGGATCATAAAAAAATGTAAATATATAAATTTTTTATTTTTTGCATTGCTAATTTAGTTTTTATAGTAATACTATTCTAATTTCTAATTTATATTAAAAAAATATATTCAGTCTTTACATAAGTATTTGAAATGCTTGATTTTAACTAAAGTAAAAAAGCAAAATCAAATTTTATATATAGTAAAAAAAGTATTTAAAATTAATCGAAATAATTCTTTTTGCAAATCAACAAAGTTTTTGAAAAAAATATATTTACGAAAAATCAGAATAATAAATTTAATATTATCTACTCATATACATATTTCGTTCTGCATATATTTCCAAAAAGAAATCATCTGTTAAGTCTTCAATAAAGTATATCCCTTCTCCAGTAGATTTCATTTCTGGTCCCAATTCTTTATTCACATTTGGAAACTTATTAAATGAAAATACGGGAATTTTAATAGCATACCCATGTTTAATTGGATTAAAGTTGAAATCTTTCACTTTAGCTCCTAACATAACTTTTGTGGCATAATTTACATAGGGCTCTTGATATGCTTTACAAATAAATGGTACTGTTCGAGATGCTCTTGGATTTGCCTCAATTACGTAAACTATTTCGTTTTTTATAGCAAATTGAATATTTATTAGCCCTTGGGTTCGCAAACCAATTGCAATTTTTCTTGTATATTCGTCTATTTGTTTTATTACATTTTGGCTTAAGTCAAAAGCCGGCAGGACAGCATAAGAATCACCTGAATGGATTCCAGCAGGTTCAATGTGCTCCATTATACCAATAATATAAACATCTTCCCCATCACAAATAGCATCTGCTTCGGCTTCTATAGCATTTTCCAAAAAATGGTCTAACAAAATATTATTATCCGGAATATCATTTAATATTTTTACAACATGTTGCTCTAATTCTGTTTCATTAATTACTATTTTCATACTCTGACCACCTAGTACATAACTTGGTCGAACTAACAAAGGGAAACCTAATTCCTTTGAAACTTCTACAGCTCGATCAGCTGTTCTAACTGTATCGAACTGTGGATATGGAATACCTAATTCAATTAATTTTTCAGAAAAACGGCCTCTATCTTCCGCTAAATCTAAAGCTTCATATGAAGTTCCAATAATTTTAATTCCATATTTGGTTAATTTTTCTGCCATTTTTAAAGCAGTTTGTCCTCCCAATTGTACGATTACCCCTTCTGGTTTTTCATGCAAAATAATATCATAAACATTCTCCCAGAATACTGGCTCAAAATACAATTTGTCTGAAATATCAGGGTCAGTAGAGACCGTTTCAGGGTTACAATTAATCATTATTGTTTCGTAACCCATTTCTTTGGCCGCTAAAACACCATGAACACAAGAATAATCAAATTCAATTCCTTGTCCAATTCTATTTGGACCAGAACCTAGTACGAGAATTTTTTTCTTTTCAGAAACCACTGATTCATTATCAGGATTTTCTAATGATGCATTGAAAGTAGAATAAAAATATGGAGTTTTAGCTTCGAATTCCGCAGAACAAGTATCTACACATTTAAATACTCTTTTAATATTTAAATCAATACGTTTCTGAAAAACTTCACTTTCTAGACATTTTAACAAATGTGCTATCTGTCGATCTGCGTACCCTTTTTGTTTAGCACTTATCAAATGTTCTGCGGGTAAAGTTCCAATTTTAAACTTTTCAATTTCATTTTCCAATTGGATCATCTCTTCAATCTGCCTCAAAAACCATTTATCAATTTTTGTTAGGCGTTGAATGGTATTAAAAGATAAACCCGCCTTAAAAGCATCATAAACATGAAAAAGCCTATTCCATGATGGATTTGCTAAACTATATTTAAGCTTTTCTTGATCTTTTTCTTCTTTTCCATCCGCCCCCAATCCGTTTCTTTTTATTTCAAGTGACTGACATGCTTTTTGAAGCGCTTCCTGGAAATTTCTTCCAATCCCCATGGTCTCACCAACTGATTTCATTTGTAACCCCAATCGTTTGTCGGCTCCGGGAAATTTATCAAAATTCCATCTAGGTACTTTTACAATTACATAATCAATTGCTGGTTCAAAAAAAGCAGAAGTACTTCCAGTAATTGGATTTATCAGTTCGTCTAGGTTGTAACCAATAGCCATTTTGGCAGCAATTTTGGCAATAGGATATCCTGTGGCTTTTGATGCTAATGCAGAAGAGCGGCTTACTCTTGGGTTTATTTCGATTGCTATTAGTTCGTCAGTATCAGGATTTAGAGAAAACTGTACATTACAACCACCTGCAAATTGACCAATTCCATTCATCATTTTTATTGCCATATCACGCATATGCTGATAAATGGTGTCTGGAAGCGTCATAGCTGGAGCTACCGTAATTGAATCACCTGTGTGAACACCCATTGGGTCAAAGTTTTCAATGGTACAAATGATAGCAATATTTTGTTTGTTGTCTCTTAAAAGTTCTAATTCATATTCTTTCCAACCCAAAATTGATTTTTCAACAAGAACTTCGTGAATGGGTGAAGCATGAAGGCCATGATTTAAGGCAGCATCAAATTCTTCAGGCGTGTTAACAAATCCACCACCTGAACCACCAAGTGTATAAGAAGGGCGAATAACCAGCGGGAACCCAATCTCTTGAGCAATTTCTTTACCTTCTAAAAAAGACTTTGCTGTCCGTCCCTTACAAACCCCAATTCCGAGTTCAATCATTTTGTTTCTAAAAAGTTCTCGGTCTTCGGTAGTCTCAATGGCTTTTATATCAACACCAATTATTTGTACTCCATATTTTTGCCAGATACCGGCTTTATCGCAATCAATAGCTAAATTGAGGGCAGTTTGTCCTCCCATTGTAGGTAAAACGCAATCAATGGGTTCTCCCATCTCTTGATGCTTTTTCAGAATTTCTTTAATAGAATTCTTATCAAGCGGTTTTAGATATACATAATCGGCATTCATTGGATCGGTCATGATTGTTGCCGGATTGGAATTGATTAAGGCTACCTTTATTCCTTCTTCTCTAATGGACCTTGCGGCTTGGCTTCCAGAATAGTCAAATTCACATGCTTGACCTATAACTATGGGTCCTGAACCGATGATCAAGACTGATTTAATGCTAGAATTTTTTGGCATTTTTACAAGTGGGGTTTCGATTTCGCTATCGAAGAACAAAAGTAATACAGAAATGGGAAAGTGCCTTAATAATTTTTAAATTTTGGGGACAAAAAAAAGTTTTTACAATAAATTTGAAAATTAATGCTTTGATTTTTTTAAACTACTACAGGTTCC
>DAIQBE010000258.1:0-5312 GCA_036781325.1 Leadbetterella sp.
AGAGTGGCAAATGCATCTGTAATAAGTGATTTTTTAAGATTTTTTGGCTCTCCTTCCTTATCTTTTAAATCAGCGGATTCTGCTAATCCAACAAAAGTAGATAGGCTGTCAAAAAGGTCTGTAAAAGCAAATACAAAAATAACAGGAAGAAATGCGAATTTTAGGCTTCCCAATATTTCAGCTTGAAAAACCAAGCTGAAGTCAGGGGTCGAAAATATGCCTTTATAGTTTACTACCGTAGAACTGCCAAAATTATAAGCCGAGGCATCGCCCCACCAACGGCCAATTGGGAAAGCTAAAAGGGTGGTAATGAGTATTCCTAGGAGTACCGAACCTTTTATTTTTTTAGCTATCAAAACAGCAGTAATAATAAGGCCTATCAAAAAAGTTATAGAATGAGGATCTTTTAATGAAGCCAAGCTAACTAAAGTTGCGGGATTATCGATTACAAAATGTGCATTTTGTAAGCCAATAAAACAGATAAATAAGCCAATACCAACAGAAACTGCATGGCGGATAGGAGTAGGAATTGCTTTTACAATAGCTTCTCGAATATTAAAAACTGAAAGAATTAAAAATACTATTCCAGCCCAAAAAACCGCCCCCAAAGCCTGTTGATAACTTAAGCCAAGGTGAGCCACTGCTGAATAGGTAAAAAATGCATTCATGCCCATTCCAGGAGCTACAATTATAGGATTTTTAGCGTAAATTCCCATCATCAAACTTCCAAAGAAACAAACTAAAATGGTAGAAGTAAGAACTGCATTAAAGGGCATTCCAGCTTGAGAAAGAATGGCGGGGTTTACCACTACAATATAAACTGTAGCTAAAAATGAAGAAACACCCGCAAGTACTTCTGTTTTTGTAAAATTTTCTTTCATATTTTTTTAGTTTTTCATATACTTAATGGTAGCATTTACAAAATCAAGGGGTCCTGTTTTAGTATATTCAAAAAACAAATCGGGCTCTATCATTTCTATTTCCATTAGGAGAAATTCATTTTCTATTTCCAGTCCATCCACTCTGGCATAAAGTGTATTTTCAGCGGCTAATTGTACAATATTTTTTGCTTTTTCTATTAATTTTAAATCGGGCTCAAAATGATTGTATGTGGCTCCAAATTGTTTTTGAACTCTAAAGTCACCTTTTTTAGGTATTTTTCTGATAGAATGTGAGTATTCACCCCCCAAAAAAATCAATGAGAGCTCACCATATTCCTTAATTTGAGACAAAAATGGTTGAATTAACCAATCTCCCTGCTTAATTTTCTTATCTAAAATTTCTTGTGAAAGTAGTTTCGTTTCAAAAACTTCCGTTTCATAAGAGCCCCCAGAAACCGCAGGTTTTATGACGATCTTTTGAATTCCTTTCAATTCCTCGATCAAAATTTTTTGAGATGAAAACCAAGTTGGAATAACAGAAACACCTTTTTGTTGAAGGGATTTTAAATAAAACTTGTGCGTATTATTTAAGACAACCTCTGGGGAATTAAATAGCTGGGTTTTAGTATTTTTAAACTTTGAGATCCAAGACAAAAATTTTTCTGATTTTAAAAAATAATCCCAGGTACTTCTAATAATTACAGCATCATATTTAAACCAATCTACACTTTCATCATCCCAAATTTCAGCTTTTATTTCAAATCCATTTTCCTTAAAAATGGGAACTAACAACCTATCATTATCACTTAGACTAGGAAGCGATAAATAAGTAGCAAAGGCAATTTTGGGCATAAAAAGGACGCATTTTAGTAGCAAAGATATTATAAAAGATAGTTGATTGGCTAACTAAAATTTAAAATAATGCTTATTAAGAAGAAACTTTTGTAGCATATTCATAATTAAAGAAATCTAAGTTTTTGGAAATTGATTTAAACGAATTAAGTATCAAGTAAATCAGTAAATACTTTTTTTGTTCTTTAAGGTAACACAACATTTTAATTCTGAATTTCAATAAAATAAATTTTTAAACCAAATGAAAGAATTGGATATATTGGTTGTTTACACCAAAAATTGAATTATAAATTGATATATATTTTGATATTTTAATAAGAATCAAAATTGCAAGGATTAAGTAGAAGAATTTAGTTTATTTAAAAAGTAATATTTTTGTTAGCATTTATAAAAAACTAGCTTAATTTAGCATTCTGAATAATCCAATTTTGATTTAATTTTAAAGTGGAATTTAAATATATATTTTTTTAATTATGATAAAACATGTTGTATTATTAGTTACAATTTTCTCCATATGGTCTTGCGGGGATTCCAAAAATGAAAAAAAAATGAATATTAAAGTAGAAAATATGGGGATTTTGGCCTCAGGAGACAGTGTAAAAATTTTTACCCTAAAGAACGCAAACGGAATGGAGGTCGCTATTTCGGACTTGGGAGGTACCATTGTAAAATGGACTGCTCCTGACAAAGACGGTAAGTTTGATGATATAACTTTAGGATCTAATAATCCTGAAGATTATTTAGGGAATACCAAGTATTTAGGTTCTTTAATTGGCAGATTTGGAAACCGAATTGCGGAAGGGAAATTTTCATTAGATGGGAAAGAGTATACGCTTGCAATAAACAACGGAAAGAATTCTTTACATGGTGGCTTGAAGGGATTTAATGCAGCTATTTGGGATGCTACAGTTATAGATGGAACTGAACCAGCACTTAAGTTAAATTATGTTTCAAAAGATGGAGAAGAAGGTTTTCCAGGCAAATTAGATGTTGAAGTAATATATACCCTTAAAAGTGATAATGCTTTGCAAATAGATTATAAAGCAACCACTGATAAAAAGACGGTAATAAACATGACAAATCATGCCTATTTTAACCTCAAAGGAGAAGGAAATGGAGATATTTTAGATCATGAATTACAATTAAAAGCGGACAGATATTTACCTACAGACGATGGGCTAATCCCAACAGGAGAACTAAAATCGGTGAAAGGATCCCCATTTGATTTCAACACGCCTCGTCTGATTGGAGAAAGAATAAATGATACTACCAATATGGACATAAAACTTGGAAATGGTTATGACCATTGTTGGATATTTGCTGATTCCAGTAATTCTCTTAAATCTGTTGCAATGGTAACTGAAAATACTTCTGGTCGTACATTAGAAGTTTTAACAACAGAGCCAGCAGTGCAGTTTTATACTGGAAATTTTCTAAGTGGAAAAGCGGTAGGTAAATCAGGCAAAAAGTATGAATTTAGATATGGTTTTTGCCTTGAAACACAACATTATCCGGATGCTCCAAATCAAAAGGCTTTTCCTTCGACTGTTTTGAATCCTGGTGAGACTTACAAGACCACTACTGTTTATAAGTTTGGAGTAAAAAAATAATTTTTTTAAAAAGTATAATTTTAGGGTGATATTGATTCAATATACGGTTAAAAAAAGAAATTTTAATCAATATGAGATTGATTTGTTTTTTAAAATACGCTGTAAATTTTTGATTTCTATTTTATAAATTGAATTAGTTTTTTCACCCAAAAATTGTATTTTAAATCCTTCATTGAGTTTTGTTTTAAATGAAAAGTAATGCGATTTAATTTGGAGATTTTGATCTTTAGCAAATTCTTAATTACTTAATTTTTGAATGAAAAAGCTAATTAAAAAGAAATTTTGAGAATTTTGAATCAGAATTGAAACTATTTTTAGGCTTGGTTTGCCAAGTGGATTTTAAATTTTTATCGAGAAAATTTGTATTCCATTTGCCATAAAATAAAACATTTTCAAAGTAGGGTTTCTTTTTGTTTTTAAGTGTTAAATTTGTTTTTCTACATTTTTCTTTTCTAATCAAATTATAATCAATTCAATCCAATTTTTTCATCTAGAAAATTCAAATTTCTTTTGTATGTATTGCATTTTTTACTCTAAATTAAGAGTAAATTATTAAATATTTGGTCAATTGATTTCATAAAAAATAGAGAAACACTATCCTTATAGTTCTCATATTCTTTATATTCTCATTTTTATTAATGTATTAAATTTTTATAACCATGAAAAAAATCTACTATTTACTAATTTTGTTTTTTTTGGTACACATTGGTTATAGCCAGCAATTTCCAGATGATATCTTAACAGGGCGACTTATCAGGCTTTCACCCAAATTAACTGATATTGTAGATAACAATCCAATAAATACTAAAACACCCAAGCCAGAAGACCCAAAGTCATTAGCATTGAGGGCAAATATTAATAAGAGGGTAAGGTTTTCAAAAGATAATCCGAACGCAAAGAGTTTGGATGAGGCAACTCAGAAAGATATAAAATCTGCAAATCGCTTTGAAAGACCGAGTTCTCTTATCGGTACTTTTGAAGGAGCAGGTACCGTTGATAATACGGCCGCAGGTTTTGGTTTATTTACACCACCTGACCCGGTAATGGCCGTTGGGCCCAATCATGTGGTGCAGATGATTAATTCAGTGCATAAAGTATTTAATAAATCTGGAACAGTTTTGACCGGCCCAATAAAGTTAAGTGCAATAGCTGCTACATCAACAGATGATGGCGATCCTATAGCATTATATGATCAGATTGCTGACAGGTGGCTTCTGTTACAGTTTAGCAGTTTATTTACGAATGGTGCCGAATCACTTATTTTCTGTATTTCTCAAACGAATGATCCCACAGGTGCTTATTATGTTTATGAATTTCGCACACCAGGCAAATTTCCAGATTACCCTCATGTGGGTATTTGGAACAATAGCTATGTGGTAACTACTCATAATTTTAATACAACTGGTACAGCATATTTAGGTCAAGGTTATTGGGCGTTTGATAGGACTAAGATGGTGAATGGCGAACCAACTGTGACTGCTATTGGATTTCAAGATCCAAGTACTGGAGGCTATTTACCCGCTAGTTTCGAAGGTTTTAAAACTCCTGAATTAAGCTCTCAGCCTATGTTTGTTACTTTTGATGCGGATGAGATTGGAGGTGTAGACCAATTGCAATTAAGAACGCTAACTCCAAATTTTTTAAATCCAGCAGCATCGGTGCTCAGTGCAGTTACTAATTTGCCTACTGCTGCTTTTGATGCTCGAAATCCTGATCCAAAAGCAATAGAACAGCAAGGTACTACTTCAAATCTTGACCAACTTGCCGACCGGATGATGAGTCGAATTATTTACAGAAGATTCGACAATTACGAATCTATGGTTATGAACTATGTGGTAAATGTAAGTGGCGTGAATCCAACAGGTGCTTCCACCTATCAAGCAGCAAAAAGATGGTATGAACTTACAAGACCAAGTGCTGCAAGTCCTTGGACAATAAATCAACAATCTACCTATTCTCCAACAGCTAT
>DAIQBE010000259.1:0-5300 GCA_036781325.1 Leadbetterella sp.
AGAAACGATTGATACAATCTATAGTGATTTTGATGTAAATGATTATTTGGCTGGTAAAGTAGCACCAGTTTTTTTTGGGAGTGCGGTAAATAGTTTCGGAATAAAGGAGTTATTGGATACTTTTTGCATGATTAGTCCAAACCCAATTTCTCGTATGACAAACGTAAGGAGGGTGGAACCAGACGAAGCGAAATTTAGCGGATTTGTTTTTAAAATCCACGCGAATATTGACCCTAGGCACAGAGATAGAATTGCGTTTTTGAGAATTTGCTCGGGTACCTTTGAAAGAGGGAAATTTTATAAACATGTGAGATTAAATAAAGACGTTCGTTTTTCAAATCCCTACATGTTTATGGCAGACTCGAAAAACGTTGTAGATGAAGGTTATCCTGGTGATGTAGTTGGTTTATATGATACAGGAAATTTTAAAATAGGAGATACGCTTACGGAAGGAGAAAGCCTAAAGTTTATTGGAATACCAAGTTTTTCTCCAGAATTGTTTCGGGAAGTTATAAATACCGACCCTTTAAAATCTAAGCAATTAGAAAAAGGTGTTTCTCAGCTTGCAGAAGAGGGAGTGGCCCAACTATTTACCATGCAGCCAGGCAATAGAAAAATTATAGGAACAGTTGGTGAACTTCAGTTTGAGGTTATTCAGCACAGATTATTGCACGAATATGGAGCCAGTTGTAGGTTTGAAAGTAAACCATATTCAAAAGCCTGTTGGTTAACCTGTGAAGATCCGATAAAATTAGCCGATTTTTTACGTCTAAAGGCAAATTATATTGCATTCGATAAAGATCAAAATCCTGTATTTTTAGCTGAAACCGATTGGATTTTAAGAATGAACAAAGAAAATAATCCAGAAATAGAGTTTCATACTACTTCGGAGTTTAAAGTAGCGGGTGTCTAATTTTATTTTAAACAATGAGTTGAATATTTTGTTATTAAATTTGATTTGTTATTAAGTATTTAAATGAGAAATTTATTATTTTTCAAATTTGTTATAAGTTACTTTTGCATTAATTTCTAAATTTTATTTTAATGGTAATTTTTGTTTTTTTTATTTCACATTGGTATCTTTCCTTATTTACTCAAACATTTTTTTTGCATAGGTATGCCGCTCATAAAATGTTTACAATGAGTGCTAGAGTGGAGAAATTTTTTTATTGGTTAACCTTTATTTTTCAAGGCTCTTCTTTTTTAAGTCCTTATGCTTACGGGGTAATGCACCGTCTGCATCATGCGCATGCTGATACCGAACACGATCCACATTCTCCTAGTTTTTCCAATAATCTATTTGATATGATGTGGAAAACAAAGAATTTTTATCAGCAAATTGTCAATAAAGTAGACACCATAGAAGCTAAGTTTAAAAAAAATGTACCCAATTGGGAGTTTATGGAAAAATTGGCGGATACTTGGATAGCTAGGATTGGATGGGGAATAGCTTATACTTTGTTTTATTTTTATTTCGCAGATAGCTATTGGGTATTTTTGTTACTTCCAATTCATTTTTTAATGGGCCCTGTTCATGGTGTGATAATTAATTGGTTTGCTCATAAATATGGTTACAGGAATTATGATGTGGATGATACGGCAAGAAATCTATTGCCATTAGATGTTTTGATGATGGGAGAATCTTACCACAACAATCATCACAAATTTGGCGGAAGGGCTAATTTTGGAATAAAATGGCATGAATTTGATCCTACTTACCCAGTAATTAAACTTTTGGAAAAGTTTAAACTAATAAAACTCAAACCCAACAACGACTTAAATTATATGTGATTATATAAGAAAACCATTTTTTTAAATGGTTTTTTTTTGTTAATAATTTAAAATAACAAATTAATATTTTGAATTGCTGAATGAGAATTTATATTTTTGTAAAAAAGAATTCCTAATTGTCAAAATTTTCTAACTTATTAGTTCATTTTATTAATTCAATCAAAATTAATTTTTTGTCTGGTTGGAGGTTATGGTATCATTCCATTTTCTGTGGATTGTTAGTGATGTATCCAATATTTGTAAGCGATGGACAAAGCTGGAAATTTATAAAGAAATATGAGACATTAATTCCATTAAATTATAAAATCCACGGTATAGATGTTTCTAGACATAATGGAAATATTAATTGGGAAAAAATAAGTCAAAAAAAGACTGAAAATTCTATAATTCAATTTATTTTTATAAAGGCCACAGAAGGTTCAGATTTAGTTGATCAAAGTTTTGAGCATAATTGGCGAAATGCAAAAAAATTCGGCTTTTTAAGAGGTGCTTACCATTTTTTTATTCCCTATTCTGATCCTAGACTTCAAGCTTTGAATTTTATTTTAAATGCGAAGCATCAAAAAGGAGATTTTGTTCCTGTTTTAGATTTTGAACAGAATGGCAGAACAGAGTCTGAAAGAGAGAATATGGTCAAAAATGTAAGAATATGGTTAGATATCGTTGAAAAGCATCTTGGCAAAAAACCTATAATTTATACAAATAGACCTATTTATAAGGACTATATTAAAGGGAATTTAGAAGAATATCCGCTTTGGATAACAGATTTTAATGCAAAAGATTTAAATGGCTTTGATTCTGCTAATGTAATACTTTGGCAACATTCCAATACTGGGCGTCTAGAGGGAATTAATGAAGATGTTGATTTTAATGTCTTTTTAGGCACTCCATTTAAGTTGAATAAATTTCGACTTTAAAAACCTCCATTTTATTTAACTAAGTAATAAATCATGCTTACATCTGTAAAATTTGATGAGACAAAAGCTTATAAAAAGCTAAAATCACATTATAAAACAATTTCAAAAACTAATTTAAAGGAGCTTTTTATTCAAGACAAAAATCGATTTGGAAAGTTTAATATTAAGTTTCAAGATATTCTTTTAGATTTTTCTAAGAACAATATAAATGGGCGAACACTCTCTTATTTAATTGATTTAGCTGAAGAATGTAAGTTGGGTGATGCTATTGAGAAGATGTTTATTGGTGAAAAGATAAATGTTACAGAAGAAAGGGCAGTTTTACACACTGCATTGCGAAACAGAAGTGGCAATCCCGTAATAGTGGAAGGTAAAGATGTTATGCCTGACATACAAAAAGTTTTAAATCAAATGAAATCATTTTCAGAAGCAGTGCGAACTGGAACATGGAAAGGATACACTGGAAAAAAAATTATTGATATAGTAAATATTGGTATTGGAGGTTCAGATTTAGGCCCAGTGATGGTGACCGAGGGATTGAAAAGTTACAGTAAAAAAGGGCTCAAGATTCATTTTGTTTCCAATGTGGATGGTACACATATAGCGGAAACGCTCAAAGATTTGGATCCTGAGACCACTTTATTTATGGTAGCTTCTAAGACTTTTACTACCCAAGAAACCATGGCTAACGCTCATTCAGCTAGAAATTGGTTTTTAGAAAAAGCAATTCATCTTGAGTTTGTTAAAAAACATTTTGTTGCAATTTCTACAAATGCCGTTGGAGTTGCTGAATTTGGAATAGACACGCAAAATATGTTCGGGTTTTGGGATTGGGTAGGAGGAAGGTATTCATTATGGAGTGCAATTGGACTTTCTATTTCATGTTATATTGGTTTTTCTAATTTTGAACAGTTATTGGAAGGCGCTTTTCAAATGGATTCTCATTTCAGAAACACTCCATTCAAGAAGAATGCACCCGTGGTTTTGGCATTATTAGGAATATGGTATAATAATTTTTTCAATGCTCAATCGCATGCAATTTTGCCATATGATCAGTATTTGCATCGTTTTGCCGCTTATTTTCAGCAAGGTGATATGGAGTCGAATGGAAAAACTATAGATAGAGACGGAGAAGTTGTGAATTATCAAACAGGACCTATTATTTGGGGAGAACCTGGAACCAATGGGCAACATGCATTCTATCAACTCATTCATCAGGGAAGTAAGCTTATACCTTGTGATTTTATTGCACCTGCTATCAGTCATAATCCGATTGGGGATCATCACAAAATGTTATTGTCCAATTTCTTTGCTCAAACGGAAGCGTTAATGAATGGTAAGTCTAAAGAAGAGGTTGTTTCAGAACTTGAAAAAATGGGAAAAAGTAAAAAAGAAATAGAGAAATTAGCCAATTTTAAAGTATTTTCTGGGAACAGACCAACTAATTCTATTCTTGTTAAAAAGATTACTCCAAAAGTATTAGGCAGTTTAATTGCCATGTATGAACACAAAATTTTTGTTCAAGGAATAATATGGAACATTTATTCTTTTGACCAATGGGGAGTAGAGCTTGGGAAACAATTGGCTAATAAGATATATCCAGAACTTCAAAATGACGAGCTTGTTAACTCTCATGACAGTTCGACAAATAGTTTAATTAATAGGTATAAAAGATGGAGAAAATAGAGATTTCTCTATTTTTTTAATATTTTATTTTCAATTTATATTGAAAAGATAAAAATTTTTAAAAATTTTGGTTATTTATTTGGAAATATAAATTCAATAAATTAAATTTGAAACATCATTTAGAATTACTGTTTACATTTATAGCAATTTTAAATACGAGTGAATCGATCAATAATGAACTTACGTGCTTTTTTATATAAATTTAATAGACTAGCAAAATTACATATAGTATTTTTTTTAGTCTTCAATGATCTCTCAACTTTAGGGCAGGCCCCTAAGATGGGAGGTGTCAAGGCGCCATTTGAAATAAAATTTGCTGATGTTACTTTTCAGCTAAATGATGTTTCAAGGTTTTTGATGTCTCAAGAAATTGCGTCGTTAATGAAGAACACGGAACTAAAAAAAGAATATTTAAAGAAACTCTCTTTGATATTGCCTTTAGTGGATCCGTTAATTGCAAAGGCAAAAGTGCCAAGTGATTTTAAGTTTTTAAGTATTTATAATAAGTACCAAAAAACTACAGTGATTAGTTCTTTTTTAGAGCCTGGTGTGTTTTGGTGCATGGACATGTCGAAAGCATTAGATGTAGATTTAAGGGTAAATTATGATGTTGACGAACGCAAGCATTTAATACTTTCCACCAAAGGAGCTCTGGTTTGTTTAAAAAGAAACCAGGTTTTATATGAAAATTGGGGAACTACATTGTTCGCACATTTGGCCAGCAGAGAAGTGCTAAATATTTTAGAGTTAAATAAAAAGTGGTCGGGTAGGTATATTGTTCTTGATTCGCCCGCATATAGTTCTTTGATACAATTTTTGGCCTTTAAATGGGTGTTGGAAGCAGAGTTTAGTAATTTTAAGAATGAAAATCCTAAAATTTTGTATGAATATACAAATGGTAAAGGT
>DAIQBE010000260.1:0-5296 GCA_036781325.1 Leadbetterella sp.
AATCAATGTAGGGTAAATAACTTAGTTCAAGGTCTGGGTCGACTTTCAAACTATTTTTTAGCTGCAAACTTCTCGTAACTGCAGGCAGAAAAACATCAAATTGAAAGGTATTAAAATGAAGACTTTCTACAAACTCTAAGTATTTTTTCAAAAGTTTTGGACCCATGTTTTGAGCATCTGCAACTTCCAATTGCTTGGCTTCTATGCTGCTAATTACAAAAATTTGTTCTCTCGCTCTAGTAATCGCCACATTTAGTCTATTTTCTCCCCCTTTTTGATTTAATAAACCAAAATTCATTTTTAGTTTCCCATTGCTATCTGGTGCATATCCTATAGAAAAGATTACAATATCGTACTCATCACCTTGAATGTTCTCTATGTTTTTAACATGAATTTTTTCGTTTATTAATCCTTCCAATTCCAAACTCCTAAAAATAAGCTCGGCTTGTTTAAAATTAAAAGCTACAATTCCGATTTCCTTTGATTTATCCAAAGATTTCAATAAACGAATAACCTCTACAACCTCCGCTTGATTGGTTTGATCCTGCCATAGTCCATCTACTTTTAACCAACTAATGGCTCTTAATTCCAAGTCTTTAGTATGCGGCAAAAGTCGTAGCTCATTTCCATAAAAATGCAGATTTGAAAACGCAATTAACTCCAAACTACGACTTCTATAATGCCCGGTAAGCATTTTTTGAGGCAAGTACTGACAAGCCAATTGCATTAAAGAATCTACTTCCAAAAGCGTCTCATCTTCTGTTTCTTCTTCAAAACGTACTTTATATAGATCATTAGGCTGTAATTGTTGGGTGTCTCCCACCACTATCACTTGCTTAGCTTTTGCAATGGACGGAATACCTTGCTCTGGAAAACATTGAGATGCTTCATCAAAAATCACCAAATCAAATAATTTGGAATGATCATCAGAAATCTGAAATAAGGCTGAAGCGGTTTCGGGGGAAACCAACCAAGAAGGCATAATTTTTACGATGTCCTCCCAAAAATTATTAATAAATTTTCGAAGAGGCCAAATTCCTCTCTTTTTGGTGCATTGATGCAGTAAATCGCGATAGGTAACAGGATTTCCTAACCTATTTATTTCCAAATCTTTATAGATCCATTCTCGGAGTTTAATCAACAAAATCTCTTGGCTAAATTCCTGTTTTTTGGCGACTAAATGCGTGAGTTCTGTTTCTAAATTTTCGATTTTTAAAGTACTCACACTTTTTAAAATCGGATAGGCTTCTTCAATGTGGGAAATCCAATGACTAATTAATGTTTGAAAGAAAATTTTATCTATTTCATTTTTAAATTGCAGTTGTTGGAAAATGGACTCTTCCTGATGATTAAGCTCGCTGTGAATGGTATCAAACTCTTGCATAACTTCAAAATATTCTTCTAAGAAATTTGAAATTGTAGCCGGGTTCAGTTTCCAAAAATTAGTATTTTGCTGATTTAAAAAATACCCTTTTAATCGACGATCTAAGTTTTGAAAATAGGTGATTTCAGTTTCAAATCTTACAATTTTTTGCTTTAAGTCGTTTAGACTTTCGCAATTTTTAAAGAATTTTAGATTTGGAAGATCGATCTTGAGTTGCTCAAAAATTTGAACGGCAACTAAAAAAGTCTGTAATTCAGAAATACTAGTTTCCAACTTATTTTCAAAGTTTAAGAACGCGTAGTTTTTAATTTGTGCTTTAAGAATTTCTGTCTTACCGATAGCTGAATTCAGATTTTCAATTTCTGAAAAACTTAAGGTATACTTCTGAAGAATTTGTTTAACGAAACCATATTTACCAGAAAAAAGCCGAAAATTAAGCCTGGAGAACAATGATTTTGAAGCATCATTTGCTTTCTGAATCCAATCTATTTGGTCTTGACTTAAACCAAACACATCAAAATTTATGGTTCCTAGACCCTGAAGTTCTTTTAAATTTTTAGCGATACTTGCACTATTCCCAGCGTAGGTATACTTCTTTATGACTAATGCTATTAACTTATCAAAAATAGGTATCGACTCAATTTTATTTAGGAGTATAATTAAACTATTTACATCAATTTTTTGTGCGTTTTCAAGCTTTAAACCAAAATCAAGTTCCATAGCTTGCAAATTCAAATTTTTAGCCGATGCTAAATCTTTGAGCAGTTCAAGTTTGTGAGAATTATTCCATTCATTCGTTTTATTTCTATGTCTCCAAAACTCAAATCCTTCTATATTTCGGCCCATTAATTTCTGATAGGCTTCCAGTTGTTTGAGTTTACTTAAGAATTCATCAATTTCATTAAACTTAAATTGTTGGTATTTTTCTTTAAAATCAAGCTTTTCTCTCGACTTTTCTTTCAATAAATAGAGTTCTTTTATGCTTTTCTGACAAATACTTTCATCAAATAGCGCTTTTTTAAATTCATCTAATTCCCTAGAAATAACTTCGATTTTTCGAGAAGTGTTATCAAACTCTCTTTCCACAAACAAAGTATCTAAACTTTGATTTTTATTCTGATAATTTCCAACTTGCCCAATTTGGTAGGCAAGTTTCTCTAAAATTGATTTCCTATCCGCCTTAAAATCATGCACTAAGCCAACAAAATCAGAAAGGCCAATTTTAGAAAGTCTATCGTAGACCGTATCAAGAGCCGCCCGTTTCTGACACACTACCAAAACCCGCTTGCCTTTGGCAACAAAATCGCTTAAAATATTACAAATCAATTGAGATTTGCCCGTGCCAGGTGGGCCTTGAATCACCATCGACATGCCTTGTTTTATTCGTACTATTGCTTCTTCTTGGCTTGCATCTACGGTAAACGGAAGCAAAATATGCTCTTCCTTGATACTTTCTTTTTGTTCTGATGTGGGCAAAAACAATTCTTCCATGGAAAAGTCTCCTTGTAATTCAAGCTTTTCGTAATCATCAATAAGATAGGAACCCCCTTGTGGAAAAATGCCAAAAACCGCATTAGAAATCAACTTCATTTCTCCCACTTTCTGATCAGCGTCAAAATCATTTTTTGTGATTTTATCAAAAATCTTTAGTTCATTTTTAAATAAATCTGAATTAAAATTTATCTCCAGGTTATATTTCTTCAGAAGTTCATACAATTTTGTTCTAAACTCCAAGCTGTTTTCTGCAAATCCATTAAAGCCAAAATCGGTAAATTCTTCTTGCAAGGGCGTCTTATTGAAATGCATAAATGCCGTTAGAAAAGAATAATTAAATTGAATTTCGTCAGGTCTGCTTTCTAATATCCAGTTTTTTTGATCTTTTACTAGATTAACAGGAAAAAATAAAAGCGGACAGCGGACTAAACTTGCATCCATAAATTTGCCTTCTACAAAAGGATAGCCGACAAAAAGACTAATGGTGCCAGACTCCTCTTCTATGATTTTTGAAGCCCTTAAAATGTGGCCTAACTGTTTGCTTATTTCATTGGAGTGTTCAAATCTTGCATCTAGAATATCACAAATAGGAATAGCTTTCTTTTTTAGTATTACTTCTTCTAAGAGCTCAAAGCACGATTTTTTCTGCAAAAAATTTAATTGTCGGAAATCTAAGAATTGTGTTTTGTAAGGATTTAAAAGTAATAGCGATCGGTTGCTAGCACTTAAATTTATGAGCCTCTTTAAATATGTTTTGAGAATATTTTGCATTAATTTACCAGAAGGTTACAGCCTCTGAGATCTGAATTATCAAATCGACCTAAAATATTAAATGATTTATAATCAGCCGAAAAACTGCCTAAATCTTTGGTCTCAACGAAAGAACAGGAGTCAATATTTGCCAAATCAATAACATTAATTCCACCCGTCTTACCTCTGTACTTTACATTTTGATCAGCAGCACCCACTTTAAACCTCGGAAGATAGGTAAAAGGATCGTTAACTTCTCTAAGCAAAATTTTCATGCTATTAGGTAAATCAAAATATCCATTTCCTTTTGAATATCCCTGAGAAAGAAGCTCAGTCATGCCATATTCAGAATGAATAGCCGTAGCTCCAAAAGAAGTACATAATACCTTATGCAACTCTTCTCTAATCATTTCTTTGCGTTTCCCTTTCATTCCTCCGGTTTCCATTACAATAAGTCTGTTTCCAATGGTTTTTAAGATAGAAGAAAGATATTCATCTTCTGCCAGATCGAGCAAGGCAAACGTAACACCAATCAATAGTATCTTTCGCTTGTCATTGGCGGCTTTTTTCATATGTAAGACTAAGTCTTTTTTATTTTCTAAATAAAACCCGCTTGCCTTACTAAAAGTATGAAAAATAAAATTTTGAACCATATACACCAACGAAGAGTTATTTCGTTCCATATAGGAGGGTAAAAGAGCGAAAATATGGTAATCAGAAAGAGGACCATAAAATTGTTCAAACGTTTTTCGACTTAGAAGTTCATAAAAAGGCAAATCAGAAACAAAATGGCGGCTCGTCATTTGTCCAGTTGTGCCGCTACTTTCAAAAATAAGCTGCGGTACGGCATTTCCTGAAATCACTGGATGGCTTTTAAAAAATTCGATAGGTAAAAACGGAATTTTTTCTATTCTATCAATTTTTGAAAGGTCTCTATTTAAACTATTTACGTAGGTATGATAGACTTTATTATTTTGATATTGAAATTGAAAAATCTCTAAAGCCAAACGCTCAAAACTCAGAGGATTTTGGTCTAAAGTGAATAAAGCAGCTTTCAATTGATCTCTTTGGGTCATAAAATTTTAAACAAAAAGCTAGTAAGTCAACGATTTTTTTTATTTTTACAAAAATAAGTTTTAGAAAATGAGATTGTATAGGAATACATTAAAAGCTTCATTATTATTTTTAGTTTTAGGCGTTTTGTTAGCATCTTGCTACAAAGAGCCCAATTTTTCATTAACCCCTAGCATAAATTTTAAATCCATTACCAAAGATATTCGTTTAGATCAATTTTCTGGCGCAAAAAAAGATTCTATAGTCATTACCATCAATTTTCAAGATGGAGATGGGGATTTAGGTTTTAATTCAGACGAAGTAGGAAAAACTGTGCAGCGTACCAATTTCAATTATGTGGTTAAATTGTTTAGAAGAGTAAAAGGAGTTTATAAAGAATTTAGTGCTTTAGAAACCCTCTCTGGGTTTTTCCCTCGTTTAAAGTCAGACAATAACCCAGGGCCTATCGAAGGAAATTTGAGTTATAGAATCTCTCTCGAAACTTCTTTTTGGCCCGTAAAAAAAGATACTGTAAAATTCGAAGTGTATATTAAAGACAGAGCAGGTAATAAAAGTAATACGGTAGAAAGCACTCCGGTAATTATTAATGAATTT
>DAIQBE010000261.1:0-5287 GCA_036781325.1 Leadbetterella sp.
AAATAAACGGAAAAGGAATAAAAGATTATTTTTAGTTTTTATTAATAAATACCAGACAATCCTAATTTTAAGAGAAGTTTCTTCTTTACAGATTCCACCAATAGGTAAATTTCAAAACTATGGCACGATTTCTAACTTGCAGATTGTCAGAATAGTAATTGTCGGAATAAACTAAATATAAATCGGAGGCTGGGCTGTAACGCCACTGAAATCTAGTATTAATATTAAAATTATTGGTTTGTTTATTGTATTGCATAAAGTTGGTAAAAAACAGCTTATTTGTGAAAGTTACGTCCAATCTTGGACCAAACAGCCAGAGATGATGCTCTGAGTTTTTTAATACCTCCGGAAGTCTTTTGTCTTCAAAGAAGTTTAATTTATTGTAATTTCCTCTCAAGGCCAATGAAACATAGGGTTGAAATCTATAAGCCAATTCCCCTTCTAAACGCAAACGGGTACTGTTTTCTGAATAATACCCTCCATAACGAGATTCAAAAGAATAAGTAAAAACACTTTGAGGTTTTGAAGTGAAAGAAGCTCCCCATGATTTCCACGTATGAATTTCTCCGGTTTTTAAAAATACTCCTACATATTGTGTTGGGTCAAATCGGTTTGTAAGTTTTACAAAGTCAGTGGCAGTCCAAATACTAAACACTGCCTGAGTCCTTAAGGAAAACTTATACATTAAGAAATTTGTATTTTCGTTTTTTTCTAATTTATCTTTAGAAAAATAATAGGAAAGCATTGTTGATGGTCCATGAGACAATATTTTACCTCCCTTTGGAAAAAACAGATACCCTATCTCTGGTCGAATATGATAATAGTTGTTTCTCCTAATAAAGCCGGTTTCATTTCCTCTCACATCCGTATCTACCGATTCGAAAGTGGTGGCAATTGTATATTTTCTAACACTTCTAGATAGATTTGCAGAAAAAACGTTGTTGTTAGTTTTAATTCCTGGAGCTATTGTCTTTAAATAGAATGCCTTACCTAGCCATTTATTATCTGCCGATGCAAGGTAATATTCCAATCCAAACGTACGATTGAAACTGGCTAAATTTGCATTTTGATCTGTATTTTTTGAGAACGCTATTTCTCTGTCAATATAAATTGCACCGATATAAGAACGTTTGAATATTTGTCTTTGAGTTGATAAAACCGTAAAAACAGAGCCTGATTCATTGTTATTTCCTTTTCCTGTAAGCATATTCATGGCTCCAATTCTCCATTTGCTATTAACTTTTCCACTTACTTTTGCTCCATATAAAATGGGGGCATTTAAACCTACTCTTCTAGAAAAAAATGGCCGAAGATTTAAGGAACCAAAATTGTTGAAGATATCGCCATTTTCTAGGAAAAATTGCCTTCTTTCGGGAAAAAATAACTCAAATCTATCTAAATTTGTTTGTTGCACGTCAACTTCTACTTGAGAAAAATCTGGTAAAACGGTTAAATCTAAATTTACGGAAGAAGTTAGTCCAATTTTAGCATCAAATCCAATGCCTGGGTCTGTTTTTATAGTTTCATTTTTTTCGAAGTTCTTTCCAACGCTGCTGTATACAAATGGAATAATAGAAATATTTGGTCCAGGATGAGGAGGGCTAGTTTCCCAAACCAGATTGCCTGTAAAAGCCAAAGAAGCCGTAGGAAATTGTCTAGGAATAGGAGTCCAAGATGACTTTTCGGTGGTTTTTAAATCTAATCTACTAAAATTTAAACCCCAAATTTTTGACCCTGCTTTATAGCGAAGGGTTTTAAAAGGAATGGCGGCTTCCCATATCCATTTGTCTTTGTCAAAAGCTACTTCAGACTGCCATTTGTTGTCCCAGCTTAGATTAATTGATGAGCCGTTGGCCATTAGCCCATCCCATTGACCTCCTCTGGCGTTAGAGCCAAAGGAAAAACCATTGGTAAGGTCATTAAAAGTATCTATGAATAAAAGGTCATTATCATTTTTTCCAAAATTCCAATCTCTTTTCATAGACTCTACCATATTTGCTCCTTTTATGTAGTTGTAGTTTATAAAAAGCACATACAGATTTTTGTCATCATAGGTAAACTTTACTTCAGTTATTACTTTTGCCATACTGGTATCCATAGGCAATACTTGGAAAAAGTTGGATGCAATTTGGCAATTTTCCCATCCTTTATCATCTGCAATCCCGTCTACTTTGAAAGTTTCGTTTGTTTTTTTTATAAAATAATTAAAAGAATTATTCTTTTTTTGAGAGAAAGCTGAAGAGTTAAAAATAATTAACAATAAGAAACCTAAATAAAGTTTTGACATTAAAAATTTGTAGTTTTGCTGAAAATTATCACAAAGGTAGCCTAAAATGGACATATGGAGGTTTTTTTTATCTCTTTATATGGCGTTTTTATCTACTCTTTTCTATTTAAAAAATATATGCAAATAACTAAAAAAAAGGTGGTGAGCTTAACGTATGAGCTTTATGTGGATAAAGACGTGGAAGAATTTGAGATTGTAGAAGTAGTAGGAGAAGATAATCCCATGGTGTTTTTGGTGGGTCATAGCGGCTTGCCAGCCGATTTTGAAAATAAGTTGGAAGGTCTTAAAGAAAACGATGCATTTGATTTTGAATTACAACCCCAAGAAGGTTTTGGCGAATTTTCAGAAGACGAGATTGCAGAATTCCCCTTAGATATGTTTAAAGTCGAAGATGGAAATATTCCTCCAGATTTTTTAGAAATTGGAAATTTTGTGCCTTTTACTAATGAAGATGGAAGCCAAATCACTGGGAAAGTGTATGAAGTAAACGATACAGTAGTTCTAATAGATTTTAATCATCCTTTGGCTGGTAAGACCTTACGATTTGAAGGGACAGTTTTAAAAATAAGGGAAGCAACCGCGGAGGAGCTTGCTCACGGTCATGTGCATGGAGAAGGGGGCGTGCACCACTAATAAATTTGCTTTTGAAAGCTTTTAAAATTTTGTTGACGAGGGATTAATCGTTATTTTCTTATTATTTCAAATTCCACTCTTCTGTTTTTAGCTTGACCTTCCGTGGTTGCGTTAGATACCAAAGGTTTGGTTTCTCCCAAACCAAGGCTTCTGATTCGTTCTTGAGGTATTTTCTTTTTTAGAATATAATCTCTTACTGTGTCGGCTCTTTGTTGAGAAAGTTTAAGATTGGCTTCGTTTGAGCCTACATTGTCGGTATGTCCTTGAACTTCAATCACCATATTTGGATTATCTTGCAAGAGTTTAACCATTCGATCTAATTCAAAAAAAGATTCTTCTTGTAGAATAGCACTACCAAACCTAAAGAAGATATTATATAATTGAACAGTTGTTCCAACTTGTATAGGGGCTAAGGCTAAATCTTCTCCTTTAATTTCTTTAAAACTTCCTTTAATTGACAAATCAATATTTTTTGAAACAGAAATAAAATCTTTTGCCTCTGCGCGTATGGCGTAGCGGTTTCCGTATGGAAGCACAATTTTATATTCACCCGTATTTGGATTGGAATAGGCTACGCCTAGTTCTTCTCCATCTTCTAAGTTTTCATAAACAATTTTAGCTTCTGTGGGCCTCCCAGTTTTTTGGTCAATTACCTTCCCACTTAGCATTACCACTGGAGTGGGAGCGGTAATAGATTCTTCTATTTTTACTTCTTTTGGTTTTGCATCTGCAATTTTTGATGATTGAATAGCGGCATCATCCGGAGCAGTTTTAACTTCCTCTCTTAGTCTAATTCTCATAAGATCAGATTTACCAACAGAGTTTTTTTTGCTAGCCATATAAGCGTATTCCCCCGAGGCTGCAATGGTATAATATAATTCGTCTAATTCAGAATTGGTTGGTTTGCCTAAGTTTACTGGGGCGGCCCATGAATTCCAGCCTTTCCCTTTTCTTTTGGCTACCCAAACGTCAAAACCGCCTTCCCCGCCTTTTCTATCCGAAGCAAAATATAAGGTTGTATTGTCGGAGGCTAGAAAAGGAGTGGTCTCAGATCCACCTGTGTTTATGTCATTTCCTAAGCTTTCAGGTTTGGACCATTTTCCTGCTTTATCTAACAGCGAAACATAAATATCATCTTCTTTTCCGTTTCTTTTTTCACTAAAAGCCAGTAAAAGCACTTTGCCGTTATTGCTCAAAAAAGCCGTTAAGAACTGGCCTTTACACATGGATTCTAATTTAGGCACTTCCAGCTTATTGGGCTGCGACCAACCGCTTCCTGCTTTTTTACAAATAGAAATACCTACCTCATTTTCTTTTCTTCCATTGGTGTAAACGCCTCTTATTAAAGCCGTATTACCATCTGGAGTTATACTGAATAAATCATTGTATTGATCTTTATTTATAGTATTTGGCATTTTACGAGCTATAGACCACCTTCCATCTTTCAGTAATTCAGACCACCAAACATCATTGCTCCCATCTTTGCCATAATTATTGGACGGATGACTAACTCTTACAAAGTAGAGATTTTGGCCATCAGGTGCTATTACTGGATGAATTTCATTATACTCTGTGTTAAATGCAGCACCGAGCGATTCTACTTTCTGAGCAATAATTTTAGATGGTAATAGTCCAAAAATTGAGAAAACCAACAATAAATAATATTTCATTACCTGCAGAATTTTAGTATCAACGAACAATAGTACTTTTCTATTTTATAATAAATACAGCTATTTTGGTGCCAAGAGTAAATCTTAAATTATTGACAGATATACTACTAATTAAGAAAAATTTAGCAATTAAGTCTTTAAGAATTTAAATGATGCTATTTAAAATGCTTTTACAGTTTCAATAAAACATTTTACTTTTTCAGGATCGGTATCTGGATAAACTCCATGTCCTAAATTTGCAATATATCGTTGTTTTCCAAATGCGCTTAGCATTTTTTTTGTTTCTTTTTCTATTTCATTAAAGGAAGCATACAATACACAAGGGTCAAGGTTGCCTTGTAGCGTTTTATTTGGAATTAAAGTTCTAGATTCTAAAATATCCATATTCCAGTCTAAACCAACTGTTTGACAGGAAAGTTCTCCAATTTCTTTTCTCGCAAAAAAAGCTCCTTTTGCAAAAACAGTAATAGGTGCTTCGTCTATTGCATTACATATTTGAGCAATATAAGGCAATGAAAATTCTCTGTATTGATTTGGACTTAAAATACCTGCCCATGAATCAAAAATTTGTACTAAATCAGCCCCATGAATGATTTGAGCTTTTAAATAAGCGATAGTGGTATCGGTAATTTTTTGCAATAATTGATGAGCCAGCAAGGGTTCAGAATACAGCATTTTTTTTGCTTCTGAAAAAGTC
>DAIQBE010000262.1:0-5269 GCA_036781325.1 Leadbetterella sp.
CTCTAGCTTCGGCTTCTGGACTAGTAGTATTAATGGTTTTATTTTCTGAACTTGGCGGGGAAGAATGTACACAAGATGCCAAAAAGACGAGTATAATTAAGATACTATTTTTCATTTCGGTTTTTTTAGTTAAAAAATTTAAATTTTATTATTATTTACAAAGTTGGACATAATTTTTTGTTATTTGTTTGATAACGATTTGTTAATTAGCCCAGCTATAGGTAAAGAAAAAAAAACTATTACTTTAGCTCAGAAAATTATAGATGACGATCTTCCAATTTCGTCAAAGAGCTGATTTTTAAGAACTCCAATAGGTATAACTTCTTTGGTTTCTAATGGTATTCCTTTAAAAATTTCTTGAACTTCATACCCTCTCACTCTTCTCCAAATAGGTCTCATTGTACCTCCAAAAGCTCCAACTTCCGCTAAAGGATTCCATTGGAATTCGGCATCGACAAATGTACCTCTAGGGGCCATTATTGGAGGCATTCCCGTATTTCTATAATCTATTTCGTTAGGATGGGGCAAGCCTAATGCATGCCCAAATTCATGAGCAGCAGTAGTGGATTCTCCTAATTGGTCTGTTATAAGCCAATGGCCAGAATTTTCTCCCAAGCCATATCCCATCATAGATCTTTCAGCAATATTTTTATCCTCAATTCGAATGTAGTTTTCTTCATGATTCGTATTTTGATAAATTAAACGTAGAACTTCAGAATTATTTAGACAACGAAAATCGATGTCAAATTTTATTCTATAATCTAGCTGATTAACTTTGATTACAGTTTGAGGAGCATTCCATAGGGTATTAATTTCAGAAATAATTTTATTTCCAAGGATTGGCTCCGCATATTTTCCATAAAAATTTAAGGTAGCTTTTATAACTATTTCAAAAATAGAATGATTAATAAAACCTACAGCAGACATAAGACAAGGGTATTATATAATTAGCTTTAATAGTTTATTAGCATTAAAAAGGCACGTATACTACTTTTTTTGTAAGAAAAAACTCCTCATCGAAGAAATCAGATAAGTCATAAACAAGGTATTTTCTTTTAGCTTCGGCTAGTTCTTCCTCTAAATCTCCACCTTTTAAATATAGAATTCCATTTTCTAAATTATTTAAATGATTCTTGTTGATTTTGTCTTTTATCCATTCTATAAATGGGGCCATTCTGGTTACCGCTCGGCTAATAACAAAATCGTAAGTTCCTGATACATGCTCGGCTCGATGATGTTCGGATGTTAGGTTTTTTAATCCTAGGGCTGCTGCCACTTCAGCTACAACTTTAATTTTTTTTCCTATAGAATCAACTAAATGAAAGTTAACATTTGGAAATAAAATGGCTAAGGGTATTCCAGGAAAGCCACCTCCAGTACCCACGTCTAAAATAGTAGTATTGTCAACAAAATGGCAGACCTTAGCTATTCCTAAAGAATGCAAAACGTGTTTTTCATACAGGTGTTCCATGTCTTTCCTTGAAATTACATTAATTTGAGCATTCCAAAAAGTATACAAGTCTTGCAGTTTCTCAAATTGTTTGATTTGTGCGGGCGAGAGATTTGGAAAATATTTTAGTATAATTTTTATCGTATCCACTTTTCGATTTTTTTACAAAGGTAGTAGCAGAAAATCTTTTTTAATAATTTGAAAAATACATTTAAAAGTACAAAGTAATCTCTATTCTTTTTCTCTTAGATAATAAGCCGTAATTTTGTCTAAAATAAATTTTAATGGCGCAAGTAATAATAGATAATATTTCAAATAGTTTAGGCTCTTTTTTGGAAGGGAAGTACTATTCAAAAATAGTAGTATTGGTAGATGAGCATACAAAAAAGTTTTGCTACCCAATCGTAAAAAGTAATTTGCCAAATCATAAACTCATCACAATAAAAAGTGGTGAACATAACAAAACAATAGCAACTTGTCAGTCGATTTGGGAGCAAATGACTAATTTTGAGCTAGATAGGCATTCTTTGCTTATTAATTTAGGCGGTGGTGTTATCGGAGATATGGGAGGTTTTTGCGCTGCTACTTACAAAAGAGGAATAGATTTTATACAAATTCCTACCACGCTTCTTTCCCAAGTGGATGCCAGCGTAGGAGGAAAGCTTGGAATAGATTTTTTAGGTTTTAAAAATCATATTGGAGTTTTTTCACTTCCGAATGCTGTATTAATAGATGCATTTTTTTTACAAACCTTGCCAAAGAATGAGCTTCGATCAGGTTTTGCTGAAATTATTAAACATTGTTTAATTAGAGATAAGAATAAATGGAATGAAATAAAGGTAAAAGACTTAATAAATCAAGATTTAGCAGATTTGATTAAGCATTCTGTTGAAATTAAAAAGGCTGTTGTTGCTGAAGATCCAACGGAAAAAGGCCTAAGAAAAATCTTAAATTTTGGACATACTTTAGGTCATGCTATTGAAACGTTTTATTTAGACAAGGGGAAAAAAAGGCTTTTACATGGGGAAGCCATTGCGGCTGGGATGATAATGGAAAGTTATCTTGCATTTGAGAAAAAGATGATAGACGAAAAGACATTTCTTGATATAGAAGAGTTTTTGTTTACGGTCTATGGAAGGGTGGAGATTGATCAAATTGATTTTGAAAACATCTTAGCTTTAACTCAGCAAGACAAAAAAAATAAAGGCAAAATAGTACGTGCGGCTATAATAGATGGAATAGGTTCATGTCAGTATGATGTAAGTTTATCAAAAAAGGAAATGTTGCGAGCATTGCAGTATTATAAAGGAATTTAAAGATTGAAATAAGGTAGCAGGAAATGTGATTATATTTAAAGAAAAATATTTTTTGATAAATTAAAGATATTTATTTTTGTTTTATTAGGTAATTTTTACAATATTCGTATGTTCTAAGCAACTGACAACTAAAGTTTTCCGTACCTATTGAAATTTTAAAATTCAAACTCATCATGAAAAAAGTTTATTTATTTGCTTTTATTACAATTTTAGGTTTTTCTGGATGTCAATCCATGCGAGTTTTGGTAGATAATGACTATAGTTATGACACAGACTTTACTACCTACAAATCGTATAATTTTTTAAATTGTGAAATAGACACCTCTTTTGTTTGTTCCGAAATTCAAGACGCAATTCGTCGTCAAATGCGTGCTAGAGGATATAAAGTTGTGGAAGAAAGTCCCGGCCTTTTAGTAAGTTACAGCATTATTAAAGAGCGTGTAGGCTATAAAGGATATTTTCAACCTTCTTTAGATAGATGGGTAAATAAATATGATAATGAAGACACCTACAAAGTGCAAAACTTTAATTTTGGAGGAGGTATGATTCTGGTTTCTTTATTAGACGCCGAATCGAGCAGATTGATTTGGAGAGGTTATGCATCAGGTGTTTTTAATAAGAAAGTAAATAAGCCAGTAAATTATTATAGAAGTGTAGTTCGTTCAATTTTTGACCAATACCCTCTTTTTGCAGCTGGAGAAAAACCAAGGAAGATAAACGAGTTTTGATTTTACCTTTCAATTTTTTTTAAAACAAGCCACTAATTATTTAATGGCTTGTTTTTTTTGTTTATAGATTAAATACTTACGTTTTTTATTAGCATTTGTATTTCAACTGACATTTTCAATACTTGGACTAATTTAACTTTGCTAAAAAAAAGTATGAAATTTTGGCCATTTTTAAGTTTCGTTTTGATTTCGTTTTCAAACTATTCCAATGCCCAGACATGGGTTGCTTCGTCTAGCGCTGTTTCTTTTTCTATAAAAATGTTGGGAAATAATGTAAAAGGCAATTTTAAGGGCTTAAAACCCAATATTCAATTTCAAAATGACGAGCCATTGAATTTGTCTGCTACGGTTTTGACAAACACGCTTGATACAGACAACAGCCTCAGAGATAAACATTTAAAAGAAAAAGAAGATTTTTTCCAAGTTGATAAATATCCTTTGCTTTCAATGGCCAGCACCCAGATTACTAAAATAAATGCAACTCAATATCAAGGAACTTTTAAAATTACAATTAAGGCCATTACTAAGGTAATTAAAATCCCAATTAACTTCACAAAAACGGAGGATAAAGGAATGTTGATGTCTGAATTTACTATTAATCGAAACGATTGGAATTTTGGAGGGTCCACAATGGGAATGAGCGATAATGTGAAAGTTAAAATAATACTTAATTTAGAAAAGAAATAATTGAAGTTTTATGACTTTTAATTCTTTACGTCTTTCTTGGATAAAGTTAAGCCATTTTGAATTCTGGCCTTGGAAAATATTCTATGCTCCCTTATTGCCTTATTATTTATTTTTGGCGATAAAAAATAGGAGTATTGCTTTTCCCTCAGTTGTTAATGTAACACTCAAAGATGGAGGTTTTTTTAATGAAAATAAATCGGATATTTTAAGGAATATTTCACCTATTTATTTGCCCAAATCGGTTGAAATAAAGAGAGAAATTGAAATAAAATCCTTAGATATTAGCTCAAAGGATTTAATTTTTCCGCTTGTTGCTAAACCTTTGAGCGGCCAACGAGGCCAAGGTGTTCAGAAAATATTATCGTTGCAGGATTTATATATTTATCATAATTTAATAAATGAAGATTACCTTCTGCAAGAATTTATTGATTACCCAGTTGAATTAGCTGTTTTATACAGTCGCCTTCCGAATGAAAATGCAGGAATAGTTTCTTCTATTGCCCAAAAAGAATTTTTAAGCGTAGTAGGAGATGGCCAAAGCACTATTGAAATGTTGTTGATATTAAATTTTAGAGCTCAATTAATTTGGGGAGATTTAAAAAAGAATCTTTTGATTAATTGGGATGAAATTGTGCCTGCAGGGGTAGTTAAGATTGTAGAGCCTATTGGTAATCATTGTAGAGGAACTCTTTTTAGAAATGCTGAGCATTTAGATTTTACCAAGATTGCAAAAGTTTGTGATGATATTTTGAAGGATTTTAAAGGTTTTAATTATGGTAGATTTGATTTGAAAGTCAGAAGTATAGAGGATTTTTATATTGGGAAAAATATTAAAGTATTGGAATTGAATGGTGTAAATGCTGATCCTGCCCATATTTTTGATCCAAATTATAGTTTATTTTCAGCACTTATCTCTGTTATTTGGCATTGGACTAGGCTAAGTAACATTGCGAAAAAAAATCAAAAAGCAGGGTATAAAGCAATAAGTTGGAATGCTTTAAAAACAAACATTTTTAAATAATAGTCTGTTTTTCTACATTTTTTTTTGATTTAAATTAGAAACATATTAGAATTTGAAATGAATATCA
>DAIQBE010000263.1:0-5256 GCA_036781325.1 Leadbetterella sp.
GTAGTAATGCATATAGCGATCCCGTATAAATATTCCCTAAATTTTTACTCAAACTTAATTCAGGCTCTACTTTTTCTTTGAAAACAGAGTTAAAAGCTTTTTTAAGTTTTTGATGTAATGCCTCTTTTATATTGTCTTCTATTCATCTTTTTACCTTTAACGGCGGGGATAAACATCTCAAATGCACTCTTTCTTTGAATTGAACGGGAATAAATTTTAATACCTGCTTTCAAATAGTCAAACCTGGTTATGTTGCTGGCGAATTTGATATTGTTTTTTTTGATTTATGAAAAAAATACGCTGAATACCTTATCTTTGAATACTAAATTAAGTTTCTAATCAAAAAAAAGTAAATCATATTGTTATGGATTCACGTAGAAAATTTTTACAAAAGCTTAGTGCTCCCCTGTTTATTTTACCTTTTTTATCGGAGGAAGATTTGTTGAAAGAAATTAAAGATGTTCCAAAAGAAACCATCGATGGACCGATATTGCGAGTTGCTATTATGGGACTTGGAAGTTATGGTACGCGTGTGGCCGAAGCAATGAAAGATAGCACTAGAGCAAAACTGGTAGGAGTAATCAGTGGCACACCTTCAAAAATTACTGCGTGGCAAGCCAAGTATAACATTCCTGCAAAGAATTGTTATAACTATGAAAATTTTGATAACATTAAAAACAATCCTGACATAGATGCTGTATATATTATTACACCAAATGCCTTGCATAAAGACCAGGCAATAAGAGTTGCCAAAGCTGGAAAGCATGTTATCAGTGAAAAACCAATGGCTATAAATGCAAAAGAAGGCCAAGAGATGATTGATGCATGTAAAAAAGCAAAAGTAAAATTATTAGTAGGTTATCGCATGCATTTTGAACCAAAGACACTTGAAGTTGTACGGATGAGAAAAGAAGGGGAATTGGGAAAAATCATGTTCTTTCAGGGTTTATGTGGTTTTCGGATTGGTGATCCTACACAATGGAGGCTAAACAAAAAACTTTCAGGAGGTGGTTCCATGATGGACATAGGTATATATGCTATCAATGGTTCAAGATATATGGTGGGTGAAGAACCGATTTGGGTAACGGCACAAGAAACTAAAACTGATACTGTAAAATTTAAAGAAGGCATTGATGAAACCATTCAGTTTCAATTTGGCTTTCCAAGTGGGGCTGTGGCAAGTTGTTTATCTACTTATGCTATGAATGGCTTAGATAAGTTTTTTTTAAATGGAGAAAAAGGGTTTGCGGAAATGCAACCATCTACTGGGTATGGCCCGATAAAAGGAAGAACAAACAAAGGCGAATTAATTCAAGAACATAAAACTCATCAAACCATACAGATGGACGAAATGGCAGGAATTATTTTAGAGGGCAAAGAGCCCATTGTACCTGTTGATGGTGAAGAAGGTCTGAAAGATTTAAAAATAATAGATGCAATATTTGAAGCTGTCAAATCTGGCAAAAAGGTAATGTTATAACAGAATTTTTATGCTATTATAATTTATTTTTCATATTGCTGTATTTTTATCCATTAGGTGCAAATAGAACAATTTATCGTGGAAGTATCGTTTGTTCAATTTGTTTAACTATGGGTTCAGAAACCGTAGTTTGTCTTTTATTTTTATTTTGTGGTAATTATTTATTACGTTCCTTTGGTATTACTTATCCATATCGGAACCCACCCAAAGCGTTCAAATGTAATCTGTTTACTGCATATAAATCTAATTTGTATTGCTACAAAATCTTAAACATCCAATTAAGAAAGTACCTTGGGCGGTTAAAACTAGGCTTTTTTTATCTTTATTTCATTTCTTAACCCAAGTCAATGAATAGGAGTTTTTGACTACTTAATTTTGTCCTTTGAAATAATTCTAATAGTAAAACGGACAATAATGAAAGCAAGTGTAAGTAAAATGTATGGAACACCAGACGTGTTCAGTATAGAGGAGGTGGTAAAGCCCATCCCAAAAGACGATGAAGTTTTGGTTCGGGTAAATGCGGCCACGGTTACTGGGTCAGACCTGATGATGAGAAAAGGAAAACCCTATGTGGGTCGATTATTTTTGGGATTGACCAAACCCAAAACCACAATCCTCGGTTTTGACTTTGCAGGTGAAATTGTAGTAACTGGAAAAAATGTTATTTCATTTAAAATTGGTGATAAAGTATTTGGAGGTACCATGGCCTTGGGTTGTTACGCAGAATATGCGTGTGTAAATATGGATGACGTACTTACCACAATGCCTGAAAACATTAATTATCAGTCGGCAGCTCCAGTGAGTGGAAGTGCAATTACAGTAATGAATTTTTTAAAAGGTTTAGCTAAAATAAAGGCCGGCGATAAAGTATTAATCAATGGAGCTTCAGGCAGCTTGGGGACCTATGCTGTTCAAATTGCCAAGCATTTTGATGCGGAAGTAACTGGAGTTTGTAGTACTACGAATATGAAAATGGTTCAAGACTTAGGAGCTGATTTTGTGATTGATTATACGAAAGAAGATTTCGCAAAGAATGGCAAACAGTATGATATTATTTTTGATACGGTAGGGAAAACAACGTTTTCATATTGTAAAAATTCGCTCACCGAAAACGGCATTTTTCTTTCTTCCGTTATAAGTTTCGTACTATTCATGCAAATGATGAAAACGTTTATGTTTGGAAAAAAGAAAGTAAAGTCTTCCTCTACAGGAATGCTACCAGTTAAAAAACGTTTGGAGTACCTATTGGAACTAAAAGAGTTGCTGAAAACTGAAAAGATTAAAACGGTCATTGATGTTTCCTATCCTTTGTCGCAAATGGGTGATGCTCATAGATATGTTGAAAAGGGGCATAAGAAGGGCAATGTTGTCATAGAAATAAACCAGAATTAATTAAGTTTTTTTGTTATGAATATATTTTTAAACAAGGAAAATAATATAAAGAATATCTGGTGGGTAGTGCTATTTTTTCTTTTCCTTTCTTCCTTCCTATTTCCTTTAATTCTTTTAGCAGACCGCTTATCTTTTGAGATAACAATGGCTCATCAAGCTATTCTGATTGCTATTGTTTCCATCATTTGTCAATTGTTAAGGCGGAAACCTATAATTGAATTGACGGGTGGCGTAAATTTAACTTGGTTAAAAGAACTATTTTTGGGACTAATTATCGGTGCAGCTTTAATGATTTTTCCGGTCTTGTTGTTAAGCATTTTTGGTTTTGTCCATTGGGAGATTAATGCTTTTTCGTTTTCTACCATCTACACAGGTTTTTCAATTTTGCTGGTGGCGGCAATTACAGAAGAGTTATTTTTCAGAGGTTTTATATTTCAGCGTTTAATTCAGGCGTTTGGGAAATGGCCCGCTCAATTACTAGTTGCAGGTTTATTTTTATTAACTCATATTAACAACCCTGGAATGATAGGAATTGTAAAACTCCAGGCTTCGATGAACATTTTTATTGCTTCAATTATGTTTGGTATTGCTTTTATAAAAACTAAAAGTTTGGCAATGCCTTTGGGATTGCATTTTATGGCAAATTATACCCAAGGAACACTGCTTGGTTTTGGAGTAAGTGGCGACAAAGACCCGAGTTTACTTAAACCCCTATTTGATCATACACCCATTTGGTTAAGTGGAGGAGATTTTGGAATTGAAGCAAGTATTTTGGGATTATGCTTTGTAATTATCATAACCATTTATTTATATTTTTGGAATCCAAAATCACTAAAATCTAATTTATAGCCTAGTTTCTACAAGAAATTGTTGGTAATTCTTTTTCTAATTCTGCTCAATGATTCGGGCTTAACACCTATATAACTTGCCAAATGATATTGCGAAACTCTTTGAAATAAGTCGGGTCTTGATTTCATTAATTTTAAATATCTCTGTTCAGGAGTGTCGGTTTGGTAAGAGTTCATTATCTGTTGTTGCTCAGCAAATGACTTTTCTACTACCACTCTGGCTAAAGTCTCAAATCGAGGAAATTTTTTAAATAATTCTTGAGCTTTCTGTTCGTTGCCTATTACTAAGGAAGTATCTTCCATACAAACTAAATTATGGAATGAAGGCGTATTTTGTGATAAACCTGACAAAGAAATAGCCCATTGTCCTTCGGTAAAGAAATTTGTTGTTTTTTCCTCTCCGTCAATCAAACAATATTGACGTAGGCATCCATCAAGAATAAAATAAGTGTCGATGGAAGTTTGCCCTTCCCTAATTAAAATAGAGTTTTTTTTAAAATTGGTTACTACCATTCCATCTTCCAATGCTTGTGCTTCCTCTTGGTTAAGAGTGGTAATTTGAGAGAAATATTTTACGATTTTATTTTCCATTCAGGATGGGTTTTTCAGTTTGCTTAGTAATGTTTTTTCAGCGACACAATTTTAAATCTTTAACCGTCTGCTTCGAGTTCACAACTCAGGGAAGATAAAACTAAACGCTTAAACTTCAGTAGCCAATGGCCAAACTTTTTTTGGCGAAGGTAATTTATAAAAGGTCAGTTTGAATATTTGCTACTTATCGGAATACCTTCATTTTTAAGGAATAAGCAAACGATTCATTGGTAAGTTTCTCTTTTTTTCGTTGAATCTTTATCTTGACTAATTTATTCTTAAAAGATTTCATTCATGAAAATCTCTCTACTATCAATTCTGTTTTGCCAAGAAAAGTAGTAGATTTAAAACTAAATACCTAAAACCACAATTATTTATCCGAAATCAATTTATTGATTTTTATGAATTATTCTTCCAATGCTACAAACAATTCTGCCTGTATTTTCCACTCTCTATCCTTTCTCTTCCACTGAGCACTGTAACGCCCGCCTTTACTATAGGTATTAAAACCTTTCCAAACCCCAGTTTCCCAGGCCAAATCAGGATTATTTTTACTGATGATGATTTCGGACGGAATTCGTTCAAAATATGTTTTCGGCGTCTCTTTGAAAGTTACCATCCAATTTGTTTTATTGGCTTCTTTCCCCTGTTCAATTACTCCACTTCCTCGAATGACTAGGTAATCATCCAACCAAAATTTAATTATTCCTTCCACGTCTCGCTTTTCAATTGCTTCATTAGAGCTTTTACGTGATTTACGAATTAATTCTTCATCATTTTCATTTTGACACCATGCACATTGAAACGAAATAAATAAAATGGTGATTAAGATTTTTTTCATTAGGTAAATTTTATTTTTGGGTTGGACAAGTCAGTTAGCTAAAATTTCAAAGTATCCATCAATTTTTGGCCATTGACCTTGTAAAAATAGGGAAAAAGTAAATA
>DAIQBE010000264.1:0-5233 GCA_036781325.1 Leadbetterella sp.
CCAACACATTCAAAAAATTGAGGAAATTGTCTCCATTTTAAAAAAAATGAGCAAAAAATTCAAAATCTAAAGCTATTAAAGGGATAATTAAATGTGTTTAGTATAAATTAAAGTATTTCCTAACAATTGCCTTTCAAAATCAGTTAATTTTGCATTATGATTACAGTTAGAGAAAGACCAGTTACAAATTGGTTGCCAATCACCAAAAAAGAGGTGGAAATGAGAGGATGGGACCAGTTAGATGTTATTCTAATTTCAGGAGACGCTTACGTGGATCACCCTTCGTTTGGAACAGCAGTTATTGGCAGAATCATAGAGAGCGAAGGCTTTAAAATAGCCATTATTCCACAACCCAATTGGAAAGACGACCTCCGCGATTTTAAAAAATTAGGAAAACCTAAATACTTCTTTGGTGTTACCGCCGGTTGTATGGATTCTATGGTAAATCACTACACCGCCAATAAACGTCGCAGATCTAACGATAGCTATACACCAGGAGGCGAAGCGGGCTTTAGGCCCGATTACGCTACAACAGTTTATACCAAAATTTTAAAAGATATTTATCCAGATGTGCCTGTGCTTATTGGAGGCATTGAAGCTTCACTTAGAAGAGTTACCCACTACGACTACTGGGAAGACCGCCTCATGCCTACCATTTTAGAGGACTCTGGTGCAGATATGTTGGTATATGGCATGGGCGAGCAGCCACTTCGTGAGGTGCTCAGATTAGTAAAAAGTGGTGTACCGCTTAACCAAATTAAAGACGTAAACCAAATAGCCTTTATTGAGAATTCTACCGAAGAAATCACCGATTACAATAATTGGGAAACCGTAGAACTGGCCAGTCATGAAGTATGTTTGAAAGATAAAATTAAATATGCTTCGAATTTTAAGATAGTAGAAGTAGAGTCAAACAAATGGCAAGCTAACCGAATCATTCAGAAAGTTGGAAATAAAACCTTGGTAATTAATCCACCATTCAAAACCATGGACGAGGTGGAAATGGATAAATCCTTCGATTTGCCTTACACGCGCATGCCTCATCCAAAATATGCCAAAAGAGGGCCTATTCCCGCCTATGAAATGATTAAGTTTTCGGTAAATATGCACCGAGGATGCTTTGGAGGTTGTAGCTTTTGCACGATTTCTGCACATCAAGGCAAGTTTATTGCTTCACGGTCGGAAGAATCCATCATGAAAGAGGTAAACGAAATAACCAAGCATCCCGAGTTCAAAGGCTATATATCTGACCTCGGTGGACCTTCTGCCAACATGTACCGAATGAAAGGCAAAGACGAGTCTATCTGTAACCGTTGCCAAGCCCCTAGCTGCATTCACCCTGTAATTTGCTCTAACTTAGATACATCACATAAGCCCCTCACCGAAATCTACAAAAAAGTAGATGCGCATCCTGAAATAAAAAAAGCTTTTGTGGGCTCAGGCGTACGATATGATTTGTTGGTGGACGACTTCAATAAAAATAACCAAGACGGCAATCACGATGAATACATGGAGCAGCTCGTCACTCGACACGTGTCGGGAAGACTAAAAGTGGCTCCAGAGCACACTTCAGATGCTACCCTGCGTGTAATGCGAAAGCCTGGCTTTAAGTATTTTAAAAAATTCAAAGAGAAATACGACAAAATTCAAGAAAAGCATAATCTGAAACAGCCTCTTATTCCTTACTTCATCAGCTCTCATCCGGGCTGCGAAGAAGAAGACATGGCCAACCTGGCCGCCGAAACCAAAGACCTGGGTTTTAGACTGGAGCAAGTGCAAGATTTCACGCCTACACCTATGACGGTGGCGGAAGTAATTTACTATACTGGAGTGCATCCATACACCCTTCAGCCTATCAAAACACCTAAAACCAAAGAAGAAAAACTTACGCAAAACAAATATTTCTTTTGGTATAAACCCGAAGTAAAAGGCTGGATAAAAAGCCGCTTAATGAAATTAGGCAGGCCGGATCTTGCAGAAAGACTCCTCTCCTACCCAAAAAAGGAAATGGTGGATGCTCCACAAAAAGAAAAGTCCATAGACTTAAAGACCAAGAAAAAGAAGGGTTGGGCGTAGGTAAGCTTTAGAAATGGAAGCTTAATTGTGTGAAAATAGCATCTTTTGAGACAGAAAACAAGAGTTTTAAAGCTCTCATTTTTTGTTCTCTTTTTTTTAAAGCCTCAAAAAAAGATTCCCTGATTCAACTTTTTAATTCGAAAATAAATTCATCAAAATACTATTTGACGTAATATTTGCAATTGAGCTAATACAAATTAATAACAAATAATTAAATATAAATTTTATAGTAGGTCTTTAGTTCTATTTAAAACTCAAGAAAAAAATCGATTTCAAAATACAAAAAGCTTAGGAAAAACAAAAACAGTGAGTGACTCTTTCTCAGGTTAAAAATCAAAAATTATCGTCAATTTAACCAAGTAATATTCAATTAACATTTGAATTTTACTTGGTTATTATATTTTTTATCCACGTATTATTCAATTTAAATTTGGATATTACATGGTTAATTAATACTTTTGAAGCATGATAGTAAGAAATATCCAAAACCACTTGCAGGAGGTAATCGCCTCTTTTCCAGCAGTTATGCTCTATGGCCCTCGGCAAATAGGCAAAACAACGCTTGCTAAACAAGTAGCGGCAAGTTGTGGAAAAAATTTTCATTATTTTGATCTTGAGAAAGAAAATGATCTTTTCGTAATGAAAAACAACGCATTTGATTTTCTAAATACGCTAAAAGACGATTTGGTAATTATAGACGAAGTGCAGACGTATCCTCCACTTTTATCGGTTTTAAGAAGCATAATAGACAGCCACAGGGTTTCAGGTAGATTTATATTGCTAGGCTCTGCCGACCCAGGCTTGGTGAAAGGAGTTTCTGAGAGTTTAGCTGGAAGAGTAATTTATACGGAGATATTTCAAATAAATGTAGTAGAAGCTCACGAAAATGGGATAGCTTTAGAAATGCACTGGTTTAGAGGCGGATTTCCAGAAACACTATTACTAAAAACTGACAAACTTTGGAAACTCTGGACAGAAAGTTTCGTAAGCTCCTATGTGTACCGCGACTTAAACCAGCTGTTTGGCATTAACCTTAGTCCTCAAATTGTATTAAAAATATGGGCCATGCTGGCTCATGTAAATAGCGAGCTGGAAAATCTAGAAAACTTAGGCAGGTCATTGGGGCTGACAGGCACTACCATAAAAAAGTACTTAGATTTTATGCAAGGAGCCTATTTAATTAGAAGATTACCGCCATGGTTTGAAAACAACGGAAAAAGGCTTATAAAATCGCCAAAAATATATATTCGAACCTTCGGTATTTTGCACCATTTTCTGCAAATAACCAAATATTCCGACCTACCCACACACCCAGGCGTTGGGGCATCGTGGGAAGGCTACGTGATAGAACAAATAGTAACACGCTTACCTGATGGCCTTGAGATTTATTTTTATAGAACCCAAAATGGAGCAGAAATAGACGTAGTATTAGTAAAAGGCATCCATCCAGTGGCATGCATAGAAATTAAATATAGCAACACCCCTACCTTGAGCAGAGGAGTACACGAATGCATAAGGGATTTAAAAACTCAAAGAAATTTTGTGGTAACACCAAGCAGCTTATCAGTAACCACAAAAGAGGGCATCCGAGTGGTTTCTCTTTATAATTTTTTGAAAGAAGAATTGGCTAATTTGTAGAATTGTTTTACTAAAATTCAATCTGGGGCCGCCTCCGACTGTTAAGGCATACAGGAAGAAAGAAAAGACGGTTGTCCGTTATCCGTTATCTGTTATCTGTTGTCTGTTATCTGTTGTCCGTTATCGGTTATCTGTTATCTGTTGTCCGTTATCTGTTGTCTGTTATCTGTTGTCTGTTATCTGTTGTCCGTTATCTGTTGTCCGTTATCTGTTATCCGTTATCTGTTTTCGGTAATACCTTTTACCTAATACCTTTTACCTATTACCTAATTACCTATCACCTAAATTTACCTAATAAGTCGCTCTTCCTATTGAAATATCAAACAAAAACCCAGTAGAAAACGTACATTCTTCAGAAACGATCCAAGCCGAAATCTTAGCCACGTCATCGATTTCTCCTAATCTTCCCATCGGGATTTTGGTGACCATGTATTCCAATTGCTTAGGATCTGTATCCGCGTTCATAGCGGTTTTAATCACAGCCGGTGCTAGTCCATTGATCGTAATGCCGGCTGTAGCTATTCTTTGCTGATTGATTTTTTAATCCCGATAACCGCGGCTTTGTAGGCTGAATAGCCAATCTTTCCCGGATTACCTTCTTTCCCAGCCATGGAGGCAATTAACAAAATACGGCCACAGCCGAAAGTTTCCATCGCTTTCACAGCATACTTGGTCATCAAAAAGGTGCCTCGTTGGTTTACCTGATACAATCGATCAAAATCCTGCGTGGAATAATCCGTAATTTTGGTGCTAGTCGGTCCCTCGATACCCGCACAGTTTACCATGATGTGTATTTGGCCATATTTTTTGCCAACTTCCTCATAAGCCGAAACGATGCTATCCTCGGAACTTACATCAGCGATGATCGTTATGACTTCATAACCTGCCGACTTAAATTCGTTTTCCGTTTGCCCTCATTTGAATTGGTTGCTATCTAGTAATACTAATTTGCCGCCTACTTAACCTATTAATGCAGCTATCCCTTTTCCTAAGCCATCCGCTCCGCCACTGATTAATGCTACCTGATTTGTAAATCTTGCCATGTTTGCTATTTGTTTGAAAATAAAATCCTTACATAGAACAATTTTGTGAAATTTTAATACTTAATTGGTATACTTTTTCACCAAAAACCTATTTAATATGATAACCCTTTTAATCACCCTATTATCTCTTGGGGTAATTTTGGTAGCCATATCAAAATTTGACATTCATCCATTTTTAGCTCTTTTCATTGGTGCCATTGGTTTTGGCATTTGTGTTGGAATGCCTACAGACCTCATTTTAAAATCTATCAAAGACGGTTTTGGAGGAGTTTTAGGGAACATAGGACTCTTGATTTTACTCGGGGTAACCATCGGTACTTTCCTAGAAAAAACAGGAGGAGCCATGGTTCTAGCCCAAAAAGTCCTTTCATGGATTGGCGAAAAATCCATCATGCTAGCCATGATGCTGAGCGGCTGGATTCTTTCCATTCCCGTCTTTGGTGACCGTACTTTTATCATGTTGTATCCCATTAGCA
>DAIQBE010000265.1:0-5192 GCA_036781325.1 Leadbetterella sp.
TCTCCATCTTCTAGCGGCTCTTCATCGGGAAGCCGAGGCAGTTCCTCATCTTCAGGTGGTGGTTCGTCATCAGGTGGAAGTTCATCATCAGGTGGAAGTTCTTCAAGAGGATCTTCTAGAGGTAATTAACAAGTAAAAAGAACAGCATTTTTATATTCCCCGCTAATTAATCATACGTTAGTCGGGGATTTTTTTATCCAAATTATAAATAAAAACAATATGAAAAAGTTACTTTCAGTTTCTTTAATAACTATTTTAAGCATTAATAGCTCTTTTGCTCAATTGTCAATTAATGGTCATTTTTATGGGGAAGATGCAATTAAGTTTTATAGGTACGGAAATTTCGGATCGGCTAGAGTAATGGGTATGGGGGGAGCATTTACAGCTCTTGGTGGTGATATAAGTAGCTCATATATAAATCCAGCAGGCCTAGGATATTATAATAAATCCGAATTTAGTATTTCCCCATATTTTATTAATCAAAACACCAATTCGAGTTATATTGGTCAAAACACCAATCAATCTTCCTCTTCCTTAGCCATTGGTCAAATAGGTGCAGTTTTCAGTAAACAAGGAACCGGTTCAAGAAAGAAAAGGAGTAATTGGGCAATAAGCTATAATACATTAGCTAATTTCACAAACGACTTTACTTATTCCGGAGTTAATAAAAGAAGTTCACTCTCAGATTATTTTGCCGAAAGGGCAACTCAAAGGGGAATTTCCTCTTCTGCCTTAGATGAAGAATTCGACACTCAAACAGGACTAGCTCAAAATAGCACTGCAATGATGTATCAAGCTTTTTTGATTGACCCTTCTGGTAAAGGGTATGTAGCCTCCGAATTAAGTGTACCTGTAAATCAAACAGGAAGGGTAAGTGAAACAGGAAACCTAGGACAAATTAATGTTGGTTATGGTGTTAATTTTGATGATAGAACCTATTTTGGAGCATCTTTAGGAATTCAAAACCTAAATTATAATCAGATTTCAGACCATTCAGAGGTATTTCCTAATGGAAAAATATTTAATAGTTTTGACTTTGGTGATGACTTGTTTGTGAAAGGAACTGGTGTAAATTTGAGTTTAGGAGCCATTTTCAAAGTAACTGAAAATTTAAGAGTTGGTGCTAATTTAGTATCTCCAACTTCTATGAAAATACAAGAATCACTCGTTTCAAATGTATCAATTAGACAAAAGCCAAATACATTTACAACTGAATTTCAAGATATTTCCACCGTTCCTAATGACTTTAATTATAGAATAACCTCTCCTACCAGGGCAAATATTGCTGCATCGCTTTTTTTACCGAAAAAAATTGGTGTCGTAAGCTTAGAGGCTGAATACGTAGGATATTCTAGAATGAATATAAAAGATAATGATAATGCTAGATGGTCATCAGAACAAAAAAGAGGGATTCAGAATGAGTTTAAAGATGTTGTAAACTTAAAAGCGGGTTCTGAAATTAGATTAGGAATTGGAAGAATAAGAGCAGGACTAAATTATTTAGCTGACCCAAATAGAGTAAAAGAAAATTACAATTCTACCTCAAGTTTAGTTGGTTCTTTAGGTGCAGGACTTAGAAATAATAAATTTTATGCAGATGTCGCTTATTCTAGAACTATGTTTGATTCTTCTTTCACTCCTTATTCATTAAGCGTAAAAGAAGATTATTCTTCAGTTGCCAATTCAGGCTCAAAAGGGATATTAGCATTTAGTGTGGGTACATTTTTCTAATTTAGAATTTCTATGAACCCATAAAATGTAATTGTTTAAATTTTAAACTTTTACATAAATAAAGAGGTACACATTATTTGTGTACCCCTTTATTTTTTTCCATTAAAATTGAATTAGGGTTCAACTTTCTTATTCAAAATAAAAAACTGCCAACTATTTTCCCACTTTCAAAAAATGAGCATCCAAAATCCACATAATAGTATTTGCATCAGTATCTCCCTCAATTACAATATCAGCCATGGTATAAATCCCAATTCTATTATCATACGTTCTAGTCAAAGTATCAAGCAAAGATTCACTTTCCAAACTAAATAATGGACGGTTGTTCTTTTTTGAATTTCGCATCCGCTCTTCCAATTTAACCGGTTTTACATCCAAAAAAATACTAATCCCATTTTCTTTTATAAAAGAAATATTGTCTTTAAAACAAGGAGTACCACCCCCAGTGGCAATCACCATTTTATTGTTTGGCTCTATTTTTCTTAAGTGCTCTCCTTCAATCTTCCTAAAATACTCTTCTCCTTCTAAATTAAATATTTCATTTATTTTCTTGCCTTCAGAAACTTCAATCTTCCTGTCCAGGTCAATAAAATCATAATTCAACTCCTTAGCTAATTGTCTTCCTAGTGTGCTTTTGCCTGACGAAGGCATTCCCAACATATAAATATTTGTAGTCATCCCCAAAAATTAAACTTATTTATCGGTAATTAAATTATTTACTTTTTCAATAGATGGAATATTATTTATAGTCCATTTTCCCACAACTCTTCCTTCATTTAAAACTACTAAGCATGGGTTTGTTCTTGCTATTGTTTTTAACACTTTTTCATCAGTAGTAAAAACATCATATTTGATTTTTTTTGAATTTTTCAAATTTTGAAAATCTTCCGAAGGCATTGAAGTTAAAATCAAAGGAGAAATTCCATTTTTTGATGCATTTTTAGCAAAACTATTCAATTCATCAAAATTTAAATCAATTAAGTCTTTTTTCTTTTTTAAAATTATTAATAATTTTTTACCTTCAAAAGCTAATGAAGTTACATCATTACCACTCGTGTCAGTCAAACTAAAGTCAGTTATTTTCGGCATTAAATCTTCTTGATTCAAAACCTCAGAACTACTATATTTATATCTGACAGTATCTAACAAAAATTCTTTAGATTCAACATTTTTATTATTTGATTTGTCAACAAAAACATAACTAATAATTGGTTTTATTTCAGGTCTTTTCATTTGTTCTGGAATGCTTTTCCCTACTGCATAAGGCAGGAAATCAACCAGAGGTAAGTATCTAATTCCGTAAATACCAATACCAAAAGCAAAAATTGTTGAAATCAGAACCATTGGAGTACCAATCTCAGACTTCCCAAATTTTCTTCTATAAGAGAATATAATGAGAATGAAAATCAAACTTATGACGTCTTTGTAAAAGGAAACCCATGGCTTTAATTTTAAAAAGTCTCCAAAACATCCACAATCCGTAACCTTATTAAAATATGCGGAATAAAAGGTCAAAAAAGTAAAGAAAACCATAAGTAGCAAAACAACCCAAGAAGTAATCTTCATCTTAAAATTAAACAGTAAGGCCACTCCTAAGATTAATTCTAAACTACAAAAAAAGAACGAAGCAGCCAATGAGTTATCCGCAAAAAAATGAAAGAATGTAGATAACTGAGGCAAATCACCGGCAAAAACCTCAAAATATTCTTGCAACTTTAATCCTGTACCGTAGGGGTCTACTACTTTCACAAACCCTGAAAAAACAAATTCGATACCCACTAGTATCCTTGAAATATGAGCTAAGTATTTCACTATTGTTGGTTTTGTAATTGTTGAAATTCGGTCAATTTTATCAAACAAAAAACTGAATAATTTATTATATCTTGATAACCAGACTTTATGCCTTCTGAAATTAGAGTTTTTCCATTATTGTCCTCTATCTGTTTTATCCGTAAAAGTTTCATTAAAATTATATCCGTCATTGAACTTACCCGCATCATTCGCCAAGCTTCTCCGTAATCATGATTCTTATTAAAAAGGAGTTCTTTCACTTCATCTATAACTGCAAAATACCTATTTTTCAATTCTTCAATGGAATCACCAAAGTTAGCGTCATTCATTAGAATTAAAGCCATTGTACAATAATTAATAATTCCAATGAATTCTGGCACTTGTCCTTCTTCAACTTTTGAAAAGCCATTTTCTTGAATTGTTCTTAATCTTTGTGCTTTAATATATATTTGATCCGTAATTGATGGTAACCTTAAAATTTTCCAAGAAGTGCCATAATCAGAATTTTTTTTGGAAAAAATCTCAAAGCTAGTACCAATTATTTGTGAGTATTCAAATTCAGTGTTCGACATCTAAAAAAAATAGAAAAAATTAGTTTGTTTTGCAAAACTATGAAAAAAACAATAAATATTGCCGGCAAAATTGTTAGCTTAGAGAATCCGCTTATTATGGGAATAATGAATATTACCCCAGATTCTTTCCACAAAGATAGTAGATATTCTCCTTTTGAAGAAGATTTTTTAAAAAAAGCTGATGAAATGATAATAAATGGGGCGGATATACTAGATATTGGTGGATATTCTACAAGACCTCATGCAGAAGAAGTAAGTGTTAATGAAGAATTAGAAAGAGTAATACCTACTATAAAAATATTGAAAAAATATCGTCCAAATGTAATAATCTCAATAGATACGTTTAGAGCTAAAGTGGCTACAGAGGCATTAAAAAATGGTGCAAATATTATAAATGATATATCTGGTGGTGCTTTAGACCATCTTATGTTTGAAACTGTTATAAAATCAAATGTTCCTTATATTCTGACTCATTCAAGAGGAAATCCGAAAAATATGAATGAAAAAGCAACTTATGACGATTTAATTTTCGATATTTTAAGTGAAACTTTTGAAAAAGCCAACTACCTTAAAAGAAAGGGTGTAAAAGATATAATAATCGATCCAGGCTTTGGCTTTGCAAAAACATTAAATCAAAATTACGAACTTTTTAAAAATATAGAAGTTTTCAAAAAGTTTGATTTTCCAATACTAATTGGGGTTTCAAGAAAATCAATGGTATATAAGTATTTAGATATAACGGCAGAGGAGTCTTTAAATGCAACAGGCCAACTAAATTTACTTAGCTTATTAAAAAAAGTAAATATTTTAAGAGTCCATGATATTAAAGCCACCAAACAAACTTTACTATTGCATAAAAAACTTTATTAATGATTGAAAAATTTGGTCCTTCTTAATAAATTAGACCTGGAAAACATCTTATTTTATTCTCTAATTTGCATTTACCGTAAAATAATATTCTAATATTATTTTGAAAAAATATTCTAAAAATGAAATATGCTTTGTTATATTTACATTTATTAAGTCTTAACTCTTAAAATTACGATAAAAAATGAAAAAAAGTCTATTATTTATTACTTTCATACTACTAGGAATTAT
>DAIQBE010000266.1:0-5179 GCA_036781325.1 Leadbetterella sp.
AGTTGAATAAAACGCACCCCTTTTTCAACTAATTTCCTTGCTAAAAGCACATTATTAGCAAAAGACGCCTCGCCAGGCTTTGTGCCATACATTTCATGAATATAGGCTGGTTCATCTTTAATGTCCATAACCTCAGGAACTGAAATTTGCATACGATATGCCATTTCGTACTGACTTATTCGGCTCAAGATCTCTGGATCACCATATTCATCATGTTCTAGCTGGTTCACTTGATTAATTGCATCAATAGAAGCCCTTCTTAAATCCCGATTAATTCCTTCTGGGTCGTTGAGGTATAAAACTGGATCTCCTACCGACCTGCATTGAACGCCTTGATATACAGATGGCAAAAATCCACTCCCCCAAATACTTTTGCCTGCATCAGGATTATTTCCACCAGAAGTAAGGACTACAAAACCAGGCAAATCACTATTTTCTGTTCCTAAACCATAGGTAACCCAAGCCCCCATACTTGGGCGACCAAGCCGAGCATGTCCTGTTTGCATAAGCAATTGAGCGGGAGCATGGTTAAATTGTTCAGTATTTACAGCTTTTAAAAAACTGAGCTCATCGGCTACAGAACTTAGATGTGGCAAATAGTTACTAATCCATGCTCCTGATTGCCCATGTTGTTTGAAAACCGCTGGTGAAGCTAACATTTTAGGAACTCCGCGTATAAAAGCAAATTTTTTGCCTTCAAGAAAAGATGCAGGACAGTCTTGTCCATCGAGTTTCATAAGCTCAGGCTTGTAATCAAAAAGCTCAAGCTGGGAAGGAGCACCGGCCATATGAAGATAAATAACCGATTTAGCTTTTGGCGCAAAATGAGGCACTTTAGGGGCTAATGGATTTTTAGGATCAAAAACAGTTTGCCCATCACTTTTTTTTGAGGTATTTTCGCAAGACAATAAACTTCCCATTGCCAATCCACCTAAGCCTAAAAAGCTTTCTTTGAGAAAATTTCTTCTTGTTTCCCTCTGTAATTGAGCTTTATAGGCTTCTATTAATATTTTATCATTTAGATATGACATACTAGCTTTTAGTTATTACTTCATCAAGATTTAATATTGAATTACACACTAATACCATTCCTGCAAAAGAAATAATTTCTTCTTCTTTTCTTCCATAAGAAAGTAATCTAGCCAGTTCCGGTTTAAGTTTGTATTGAGAAATTGAAGTAGAATAAAGATGCGAGAGACTATTTAACTTCTCTTTTGATATATCTTTCCCTGTAACCATTTTGTAGGCTTTTTTAATGCTTTCTTTTTCTTGTTTAAATTTAAAAGAATTAGAAGCCAACTTTTTAGATAGGTCGATATACACTGAATCATTTAAGGTTACTAAAGCTTGAAGTGGTGTGTTGGTTCGTATTCTCCGAGAGGCACAAATTTCTCTACCTACACCATCAAAACTTAGCATACTTGGATATGGGCTAGTTCGTTTCCAAAAGGTGTAAATTGCCCTCCTATATTGATCCTCTCCTTCTGATTTTTTCCATTTTGCCCCATTATATGGTGAAAGCCAAATACCTTGTGGCTGAAAAGGCATTACTGGCTTTCCATACATTTTGGGACTTAACACTCCACAAACAGCCAATGCTTGGTCTCTAACTTGTTCGGCTGAAAGCCTCACACGTGGACCACGAGCTAAAAATTTGTTACTTGGGTCTATATTTAATCCTTCTTTGCTTATCTTGGAATCTTGCTGATAAGTGGCTGACATCACCATTTCTTTTAATAATCTCTTTACACTCCATTTATAATCATGTATAAAAGAATAACTTAAGTGATCCAATAATTCTTTATGTGAAGGAAGTGCACCTTGTGAACCCAGGTCTTCTAAGGTTTCCACTAAACCAACACCGAAAAGTTGCTCCCAAAGACGATTAACTAATGTTCGGGCCACTAACGGATTTTTAGGGGATGTCATCCAATTGGCAAGTCCAAGTCTGTTTTTTGGTGCATTCTTTTCTAAGCCACCAAATAATTGAGGAACATTTGGACTCACTTCTTCTCCTTTAGAAAGCCAGCTTCCTCTGTTAAAAACCTGAGTTTTTCGAAAAAGATCATTTGTGTTTTCTACCATAATTGGGGTTGCTTGAGTAGAAGCATTTACTAAATCCCAATAATTTTGTTTTTGAGCCACATATTCTGGAGATTTATTTTTGGGGAATTCTTGATTAAAATAAAACCAGTCGAACTGAACACCACTTTTGTTTGGATCAGTTAAAGCATTGTTTTGATACGTAAAAAACAAATTGTGTTTTCCCTCTTTAATTAAAAGAGGTACTTCTTCAATCTGCCAGCCGCCTTCGGGTTTCACTTTATTTACAGGGATTCTCGCCACAATTTCACCATTAAAATTATCTTTCCTGACTAATAGAGACCCTCCGGGTAAATAAATTTTTAAGCGAATCATCAAACTATTTTTGCCTCCTAAGTTTACGTTTTTTAATCTTGCCACTCCGTGGTTTCTCATTGCAAGCCATTTGGTGTCAGAAAGTTCGGCATTTACAAATTCATCACATGTAAGAGAGTTGTAGCTTGGCTGGAAAGTTTTAATAAAATTTATTATTTTTTTCTTTTCCTCATTATTTACATTTTTTCCTAACCAATTTTCTAGACTATACAATTTCACAAGCTGAGTGGAATCAAAATGACGAATTTTTGGATAATCATCAAAAGTATCCTCATCTCTAGTATTATTAAAAAAGGCCATAAACTTATAATATTCATTGTGTTTAAAAGGGTCATATGGATGGCTATGACATTGTACACAAGCAAAAGTAGTTCCCATAAGAGTTTCCCATGTGGTATTAACCCTGTCTATTACCGCTGCTGTTCTAAACTCCTCGTTGTCTGTGCCTCCTTCATCGTTTGTCATACTATTTCGATGAAAAGCAGTGGCTATGTATTGATTTTCAGTAGGATTGGGCAAAAGGTCTCCAGCCAATTGTTCTGTTATAAATTGGTTATATGGCATATCTTTGTTAAATGCAGTTATGAGCCAATCTCGGTAACGCCAAATATTCCTTGAATCATCTCTTTCGTATCCTTTTGTATCGGCATATCTAGCCAAATCTAGCCACATGGAAGTCCATTTTTCTCCAAATTGAGGAGACGACAAAAGATTGTCTACATAGTTTTCATAATTTTTATCACTTGGATTTTTGATAAATGATTCTTCGGCCTTGTTTCTTAAAGGAAAGCCCACCAAATCTAAACTAACTCTTCTACTTAATGTAATAGGATCAGCCTGTTTGGATGTTTCTAAACCATTTTCTTTCGCTTTAGAAAGAATAAAATTATCTATTTTGTTTCGAATCCAATCTGAAGACCCTGAAGGTACTTCTTGTTTTACTAACGATTTATATGCCCAATGCTCCCCCCATTTTGCCCCCTGATTTATCCACTTTGTTAGAATTAATATTTCATCTTCCATCAGGGGTTCCTTTTGATAAGGCATTCTTTCTTCTGGGTCTTTATGATGGATCCTTTTAATCATTTCGCTTGAAGCAGCGTCACCCGGCACAATCGCAAATTTCCCTGATTTCGCTTTAGCCAAGGCTTCTTCTTCAAAAAGTAAACTCCAGCCACCTTGTTTTTTCACACCGCCGTGGCAAGCAATACAATGTTTGTTTAAAATAGGCTTGACTTGGGTACTATAGTCTATTTTTGGCTCTAAGCTACAGCCACTATTCAAGTAAGCAAATCCTAAAAAAAGTAGAAGAGAAAATATTAAAGCGAATTTTTTATATATCATTTTTTCAAGGTTTCAAATAGCGTTACAATTTAAGAAAATTATGATTATTTACATTCATTTAAATTAAGAAAATATTAATTAGGGTAAGATTAGGATAATCAAATTACTTTTTTAAGCATTTAAAATTTATTCCTGGACGAACTTGTTTTAAAATTACTTTTTCATGATTTATACTTAATATCTTTTTCTATTAGACTTATCTGTTTTAATTATTTAGATTTTAAGCGCTTTGTTTCTAAATTTGACCTAAAGTAAAATTGAAATAAATGGTTAAAATAATTGAACTAGACCCGCAAGATGAAGCTCACAAATTAGCTTTTAAGCAAATTAATTATGAATGGATTGAAAAATATTTTAAGGTTGAAAAAGGGGATATAGATTCCCTTGAAAATCCAGAAAAATATTTTTTAAATCATGGAGGAGTAATTCTATTAGCCCAAAATGACGGGAAGTTCATTGGAACATCAGCATTAAAAACAATAGAAAATCAGAGTTTTGAACTATGTAAAATGGGTGTAGCAGAAAATTCAAGAGGCATTGGAATTGGTTATATTATCGGAGAAGCTGCATTAACAAAAGCCAAAGAATTAGGCGCTAAAAGAGTCTATTTAGAAACAAATTCAAGTCTACTTTCAGCAATTTCACTTTATAAAAAGCTTGGATTTATTCAGTTAAAAAATTTCTCTTCTCCTTACGCCAGAGCCGATGTTGCAATGGAAATTTGGTTAGAATAGGCAATTTGAACGCTTTAATTCTTTTTATGTTTTTAACATTCTACAATTAGTAAAAAAGTTTTACTACTTAGTCTAAAATTTTATTGCTTTTAAAGAGTATAAATATAGGTTTTTACTTATTTTTGATTAATTGATTTCGCTTTAATTAAAATTAAATAAATTGTTTTTTTAACTTAATTAAAGTTTTTTACCATTAAACCTAAATGAAAAGAAGACACTTTCTTACCCAATCTTTGGCAACTTCAGCAGTTTTGAATGCTAATGCAAAAAAGATTTTTTCCCCTCAAAAAACTAATTTACAAGTATTTGTGCTAGGAACAAGCTGGGGTTTTGAAGGATCAATAGATACTTTTTGTCAAAAAATAAAAAGTGAAGGTTATGATGGCATTGAAGTGTGGTGGCCCACAAAAGAAAACGACCAAAAAAAGCTTTTTGATGCCTTACAAAAACATCAATTGCAAGTGGGTTTTTTGTGTGCAGGTTCAGAAGCTAATTTTCAAATTCATGAAAAACAATTCAAAGAAGCTATTCTGGCTGCCGCAGGCAATCTTTATCAAAAACCTCTATACATCAATTGTCATTCTGGAAAAGATTTTTTTTCCTTTGAACAAAATAGCCAGTTGATTAATTTTACTATTGAACAGGAAGCCAAAACAGGAATTGAAATATTGCATGAAACTCAT
>DAIQBE010000267.1:0-5178 GCA_036781325.1 Leadbetterella sp.
TATGTTTTACTTTTTGATGGAAAAACAACTCAAGGCTGGCGAGGAACTTACAGCTCTGAGTTTCCAAAATTTGGTTGGGTGGTTAAAGATGGAGAACTAAGGGGCGAACATTCAGCCGGAGCAGAATCAGCAGATGCTGGAGATATCGTTACTATAAAAAAGTATAAAAATTTTGACTTAATTTTTAATTGGAAATTGGGAAAAGGCGGTAATTCTGGTGTTAAATATTTTATTGAAGAAAGAATACCCAAGCCTTCCGGCTCCCAAGTTGGATACGAATATCAATTGATTGATGATGCCAACTACATTTACAATGGGAAAAACTTACCCCAAGACATTAAAACAGCTGCTTTATACGATGTGCTTCCGGCTCAAAAACCAGATGCTTCTATGGATGTTTGGCATTTATCTAAAATAGTGGTTAACAATAATCATATTGAGCATTGGCTTGTTGGTGTTAAAGTTTTAGAAATAAACCGCACGGAAAGCTCATTCATCGAAGGTGTGAAAGATAGTAAATTCAAAGATTACCCCAATTTCTCTACCATTAAAGAAGGACATATTCTATTGCAAGACCATGGTCATAACGTAGCATTTAAAAACATTAAAATTAAAGAATTATGAATCGTAGAACTTTTATTGAAAAATCTACCCTTGGTACTTTAGCGAGCATTGGCATTCCAAGCCTTGTACCTGCCTCTGTTTTTGGCAAAAACGCCCCTTCTAATCGCACCACAATGGGATTTATTGGAACTGGCCGACAAGGATTTGGTGCCAATATACCCACCATGCTTGCAGTAGAAGGGGTACAAATAGTGTCGGTTTGTGATGTAGATAGTTGGAGAATGACCAATGCACAAAATTTTGTTAATGCGCATTATGCCAAACAAAAAAACGAAATTAATTATAAAGGATGTGCAGCAAAAAGTGATTTTAGAGACCTGATCAACGATAAAAAAATTGATGCATTAATGATTTCTACTCCTGACCATTGGCATGTGGCAATGGGAATTTTAGCGGCCAAAGCAAAAAAGCCTTTTTCTATCGAAAAACCCCTTAGTTTAAGTGTTTATCAAGGTAGGATGCTGGCAGAGGCTGTTAAAAAAGCGGGTATTATTAATAGAATTGACAGCGAATTTAGATCTGTCCGTCTTCAAAATTTTCCAATTGAATTGATAAAAAATGGACATTTGGGTAAATTAGAACGCATAGAAATCACCTTCCCATCTGATCCAAGTCCTGTTCCTACTCAACCCGATATGCCTGTGCCCTCCGAATTGAATTATGATATGTGGCTTGGGCCAGCACCCGAAGTGCCCTATACGCAAATGCGGGTGCATGACCTCAAACAAACCAACAAACGTCCCAACTGGATTCGTATAGATACCTATTCACAAGGCATGATTTCAAACTGGGGTGCTCACTATTTTGACTTATGCCAATGGGCCAACGATACTGAATACTCCGGGCCAATTGAGGTGGAAGGCTTTGGAGAATTTCCAAAAAGCCTTTGGAACACCATGATAAATTTTAAAGTAAAATATAAATATGCCAACGGAGTAGAAATGACCTGCGAGCAAACTCCTACCAGTAAGCCATCTATTACCTATTATGGAAGTAAAGCTTGGATAAAAGTCGATAATTATCCAGGAGTATTATCAGCAAGTGACCCCGCACTTCTGAAAATTAAACCTGAAAAAGGTCAGATAGATTTATCAAATACTCTCATGGATAAAAATGATTTTATTAAAGGAATAAGAGAAAATAAAGCTACACTTGAACCCATTGAAGTGGGACATAGAACTGTTTCCATTGCTCAAATAGGCTTGATTGCGTGTCAAACTCAAGAAAAATTAAAATGGAATCCTGACAAAGAAATTTTTGAAGGGAATAATGCCGCAAATGCATTATTAGCAGCACCTTTGGCTCGAAAAGAATGGACGCTATAACCAACATCAAATGAAAAAACTAATTGTTTTCCTACTACTAACTTTGTTTACCAAAATTAGTATTGCTCAAAAAGTCAAAAACGAGTTTTTTGCTTTTCATAATATCATAAGAGGCGATTCTATTTACAATACTTTTGATAAACAAGTAGAATTAATCAAAAATGCGGGATTCGATGCCATTGAAATTAATCAGATAGATAGTTTTGAAGGAATGAAGGCGGCCCTTGACAAACACCAATTCAAAGGAGCCTATTTTTATGTCAAAATAAAATTAGAACAGCCTTATCTAGACCAAAGGTTGGAGAAATATATTCAACAATTAAAAGGAACAAAAACCATAATTGCCCCTTATATCGTAAGTGAATCAAAAAAATTTAGCCCTTCTTCACATAATGCCGATACGCTCGTTGTTCGATTAATAAAACAAATAGGCAAATGGTCAAAAAATTCAGACTTGCAAGTGGCTATTTATCCTCATTTAGGCTTTTATGTGGAACGAACCGACCATGCATTGGCACTCGTAAAGGAAATAAATATGAAAAATGTTGGATTATCTTTCAACCTTTGTCATTGGCTTGCCACTACTTCATCAAACGAGCGTCTTGAGCTCAAACAACATCTAAAAACGCTCTTTCCTTACTTAAAAATGATCTCCATTTCTGGAGCAAACGACCTAGTTAGCAAACAAAAAAACATTTGGGATGATTATATTTTGCCCCTCGGCCAAGGGAGTTTTGACACGTTCAATTTGGTAAAATATATGGTAAAAGATTTGAAGTATAAAAATCCAATAGGTGTGCAATGCTATAATATTAAAGGAAGTAAAACTGAATTAATAAATACCACTATTCAAGCTTGGAATGCAATAGAAAACCAAATATACCGATAGATATGACCTTATCAAAAGAACATCCTGAGGCAAATGGTAAAGATGGATACGTATTTCCTCTTGTTTTGAATGAAATGAAAATAAATGTTTTAAACTTTTTGAATTGTTGTGAATATTTTAAACTAATTGAACATATTTATGAAATATTCAAATTTAAAACTATCCTATTTTTCTTAAAATAAAAAGTATGCGTATAGATTCCCATCAACATTTTTGGAATTACGACCCGGCAAAGCACGTTTGGATGAACGAAAAAATGGGTGTATTAAAAAAAGACTTCCTTCCCATTGACTTAGCGCCCTTATTAAAAAAATGTGACATAGATGCTTGTGTTGCTGTGCAAGCCAATCAAGCGGAAGTAGAGAATGACTTTTTATTGGATTTAGCCAATAAAAATGAAATGATCAAAGGTATTGTAGGCTGGGTGGATTTGAAATCTGAAAATCTTTCGGAAAGATTGGAATATTATAGCCAAATTTCGAAAATTAAAGGCTTCCGTCATGTAATTCACGACGAACCCGATTTGGACTTTATGCTACAACCTTCGTTTATGAAAGGAGTTTCAGAATTAAAAAAATATGGCTTTACCTATGACATTTTGATTTTTGCAGCCCATCTTCCCAATACCTTAAAATTTGTCAAAAATCTTCCGGATCAAGCATTTGTAATTGACCACATTGCCAAACCAAACATCGCCAAAGAAGAAATTGAAACTTGGGAAAAACAATTAAAAGAGTTGGCAAGATTCGAAAATGTATATTGCAAAATATCGGGTATGGTAACGGAAGCCGATTGGCAAAATTGGCAAAAAGAAGATTTTACAAAATACATTGATGTCGTGGTGAACGCTTTTGGAACCAAGCGAATAGTATACGGTTCCGATTGGCCAGTATGCACTTTGGCAGCCACTTACGAAAAGCAATATACCATCGTAAAAGAATATTTTTCTAGCTTTAGTCCAACCGAACAAGATCTATTTTTTGGAGGAAACGCTACCCATTTTTATAGTTTATAATTAATATGAAAGCTCTTGTATTAGAAGAACCAGGTAAATTCAAACGTATAAATATTGATGCTCCAAAAAGCCCAGATTCAAACGAAGTGGTGCTAAAAATTAAAAGTCTGGGAATCTGCGGAACAGACCTCCATGCCTACAAAGGCAGGCAACCGTTTTTTACCTATCCAAGAATATTGGGACACGAAATCGCAGCCGAGGTAATAGAAATTGGCTCAAAGGTAAGTCACTTAAAAGTTGGAGACCTTTGTGCGGTTATGCCCTATCGGAATGAAATAGAAGACCAAGCGGTGCGTCGTGGGAAAACTAATTGCGGCTCAACTTTAAAAGTTTTAGGGGTTCATGAAGATGGTGCCATGCAAGAATACATCAAATATCCCGCACATTTAGTTTATCCCGCCAATGAGCTTTCACTTGACCAAATAGCCCTGATAGAACCATTGGCCATTGGTAGTCATGCAGTAGAACGTGCGGATATTAAACCGGAAGACATCGTTTTAATTATTGGTGCTGGACCTATTGGTATCGGAACGGTGGCGATGGCCTTACTCAAATCCAATAAAATAATGGTCTTGGATATGAATCAAAGTCGTTTAGATTTTATCATTCAAAAATTTCCATCGGTAGAAACTATCCAGTTGAATGATAAAATGGAAGAGACATTAAAAGAACGTTTGAATGGCGATTTGCCAACCGTCATACTGGATGCAACGGGAAACAAAACTTCCATGGAAAGATGTATGGAATATATTGCACCTGGCGGTACGATTGTTTTTATTGGCCTATTTGTGGGCGATGTAACTTTCCATGACCCCCTTTTTCACCGCAAAGAAGTAACCTTAAAATCCTCCAGAAATGCTTTATCCGAAGATTTCGAGAAATTAATTCAACTTTTAAAAGAAGGATTGGTAAACATCGATGGTTTGATTACGCATAGGTTGGCTTTTGATACGCTACATGAAAATTTCGAAAGACTATATTTACCCGAGGAGAAAGTGATTAAAGGCCTTATTGAGTTTTAAAACAACAGGAAAAATTCTGCGCAAAGAGCATTTGATCCGTTTTAGAGTGAAATTCTAAATTTACTATATTTTAATTTATGATTGCGGTTTACTGCTTTTATGGTTGGTCTTACTTTTGCGTTTCGACGCACCGCCGGTTTGCCTGTCCAATTGAAAAAAGTAACCGAAGCGGCCTGCCCAAACCACTACTGAAAAAGTCATAAAATGGGATTTGCTTTGGGCTAGTATGTAATATTCAGCCCTCCCCATATTTTTGGATGATAGATTCGAATATTGTGCTTTTATTAAAAGACTTTTTGAGCT
>DAIQBE010000268.1:0-5174 GCA_036781325.1 Leadbetterella sp.
ATTGTTTCCATGCATCAATGAAACTAAGGTTTTAGGTTTATCTTTTAAAATATCTGGTAACCTTTCTATATCAAGATTTCCTTGGAGGTCATTCTCAAGGTATGTCAGCGTAATTTTTCCAAGTTTTTGTAAATATTCTAAGGTGTGTAATACTGCATGGTGTTCCAATCTGCTCGTTACAGCATGTTGCACCCCTAAAGATTCCACAGATTGTGAAATAGCGGTATTATCTGCTTCAGTGCCGCCTGAAGTGAAGAATATTTCGCCAGGAGAGGTATTTAAAATGCCTGCCACAGTCTTTCTAGCCAATTCTAAACCTGATTTTACTTTTCTCCCATGCGCATGAATAGAAGAAGGATTACCAAAATGGTCTTTAAAAAAAGGAAGCATAGCCTCAAAAACTTCTGGATCCAGAGGAGTCGTGGCCGCATTATCTAAAAAAATTCTTGCCGACATGAAGTAATATTGAATTGAATTAAAAACAAAATTAATTAATAATTCTTAAATCAATCAAGCTTTTCATTCAATCGGAACATTTCTTTTAAAAGCTCGTCCAAAATCTATAAGCGATTCTGTTTTAAGCACGCCCGATATGTGGTCTATTTTTTCATAGAGCACTTTACGCATATGTTCACTATTTTTTGCCACTATTCTGATGTATAATGTATACTGTCCAGTAATATAGTAACATTCTACTACTTCAGGAATGATTTTTAAAGCTTCTATTATACTTTCTGAATTACAATCTTCTTTTAAAATTATCCCTGTAAAAGCACTCCATTCATACCCCATTTTTCGCTCGTCGAGTTCCAAGGCCATTTTTTTAATTAAACCTCCTTCTTTCATTCTATTCACTCGCTGATGCACCATAGTATTGGAAATATTGAGTTTTTTCGCTATTTCCGAATAGGGTTTTCTTCCGTCTTTTTCTAATTCTTTTAAAATCAGTTTATCGAAATCATCAATGTCCATACCATTATTTTTTTTGAATAAGTCAAATTTAATAAAACGCATCTAAATTAAGTAAAAATTAATTTAATATGAAATAAAATAAAAAAATAGCTTTTAAAAAAGACTGCATTATGTCATTTTGATATTTTTGTAATTTACAATAAAAATTTAGCTAAAAAATGATAGCGGAATTAAGCAAAACGGAAACTTATATTGAGTTAGAAGAAAGATATGGAGCCCATAACTATCATCCTTTGCCTGTAGTATTAGAAAGAGGAGATGGCCCTTTGGTATGGGATGTAGAAGGAAAACAATATTTTGATTTTCTATCAGCATATTCTGCTGTAAACCAAGGGCATTGTCATCCCAGAATAATTAAAGCATTGACAGAGCAAGCTCGAAAATTAACTTTAACATCAAGAGCTTTTCATAGTGCCCCTTTGGGCGATTTTGAAAAATACATTACTGAACTTTTTGGGTACGATAAAGTCCTAATGATGAACACGGGTGTAGAAGCTGTTGAGACAGCATTAAAATTGACTAGAAAATGGGGATATCTAAAAAAAGGGATTCCCGACGGCAAGGCCAAAATACTTTTCGCAAGCCAAAATTTTCATGGACGTACTTTAGGTGTTATTTCTGCTTCTGTTGATCCTAGCAGCAGAAAAGGATTTGGACCGTTTTTGCCAGGATTTGAGGTAATTGAATACGACAATATCGAGGCATTAGAGAATGCTTTGCTTGCCGACCCTTTTATTGCAGGCTTTATCGTAGAACCTATACAAGGGGAAGCCGGAGTAAAAGTTCCAGCAAAAGGATATTTGAAACAAGCTGCTAAACTATGCAAAGCCGCTAATGTACTTTTTATTGCCGATGAAATACAAACTGGCATTGCAAGAACAGGCAAAATGTTATGTATTGACCATGAAAACATAAAAGCAGATATTGTGATTCTAGGGAAAGCATTATCTGGAGGGGTTTTTCCAGTTTCAGCAGTTTTGGCAGATGACGATATTATGCTTTGCATAAAACCAGGAGAACATGGCTCCACTTATGGAGGAAATCCATTAGCTTGTGCGGTTGCTAAAGAAGCCCTACAAGTAGTAATTGAAGAAAACTTAGCAGAAAAAGCTCAGGACTTAGGAGAGATTTTTAGAAGTGAGATTAATAAATATATAGAAAATAGTAATATAATTACCTTGGTAAGAGGGAAAGGCCTATTAAATGCTATAGAAGTTAATACAAATGAAGATTCAGATTTGGCATGGAATATTTGTGTGGCACTTAAAGACAATGGACTTCTTGCCAAACCAACCCACGGCAACAAAATAAGGTTTGCTCCCCCTTTAGTAATTACAGAGACTCAAATGAGAGAGGCAATAAACATTATTATGAATACTATTAAAACTTTCGAATAAACAACACTTCGCCCACCAAATAAGCCTTGTTCACTTTGAATGAGGCTTTTTTATGGGGAAAACCAAAGAAATCTATATTCCTAAATCCGTTCTAAAAAAATGAATCGCAATCAATCCTAATAATTAAAAATCTAATTAAGACCTCCTTTTTAAAAAGTTGATTGTGGACTCCTCGTTTTTGAGACCTAATAATTGAATAATAGTTCATTGTCAAATAATTTTAATAAATTTGCAGGATATACTTAATCCGTGATAAATGGGCTTATTTGATTTTTTTAGTAAAGAAAAAAAAGACACACTAGATAAAGGACTGGAGAAATCTAAAGCCAGTATTTTCGACAAAATTTCAAAAGCTATTGTTGGTAAATCGAAAGTAGATGAAGAAGTTTTAGACGAATTAGAAGAAATCTTGATTAGCTCAGATGTAGGCGTTGAAACAACAATAAAAATAATAAAACGTATAGAGGCTCGAGTTGCAATAGATAAATTTGCCTCTACAGACGAACTAGATATCATTTTAAGAGAAGAAGTTGCAAAATTACTTGCCGAAAATAATTCTCAAGATGTTCAAAATAGTTTCGAAACAGAAAACCTTCCCAAACCATACGTTTTAATGGTAGTTGGAGTTAATGGAGTTGGCAAAACCACAACTATTGGCAAACTTGCCTATAATTTTCAAAAAAATGGCAAAAAAGTTGTTCTGGGTGCTGCCGATACATTTAGGGCAGCTGCAGTAGATCAGCTTAAACTTTGGGGCGAAAAAGTTGGTGTGGTAGTAATAGATCACGGAATGAATGCCGACCCCTCTTCTGTGGCCTATGATACAATAAAAGCGGGAATCGAACTTAAAGCAGATGTAATTATTATTGACACAGCTGGCCGTCTTCATACCAAAGTAAACCTAATGAACGAGTTAGGCAAGATAAAAAGAGTTATGCAAAAAATCCTACCGGAGGCTCCCCATGAAGTAATGTTGGTTTTAGACGGAAGCACGGGCCAAAATGCAGTAATTCAAGCTCGTGAATTTACCAAAGTAACTGATGTTAACTCATTGACAATAACAAAATTAGATGGAACTGCAAAAGGCGGAGTTGTAATTGGTATTTCAGAAGAATTCAAAATCCCAGTTAAATATATTGGAGTAGGTGAAAAAATGGAAGACCTCCAAGTATTTAATAAGATGGCATTTGTAGAGAGTTTATTTCAAAAATAGAATTTAAATTTTGATTACAATCTATTATTTCAATTTATAGAAAGTCCCTTTCTTTTTTTCTCAAAATAAAAAAAGGAAGCCGATAGCATCATAAAATAGCAAATCGATAATCCATAAGAAGCATAAATAAAGAAATCTATATTGGTAGTTTTCGATTGAAAGAAGTTCTTATAAAACAAGACGGTCAAACTTCCAAAATAAGCATAATAATCTGCTAAAGTAATCATAAACCCTACAGTACCTGTATACTTAAAAGCAGCCAACATCCGTTCAAAATAAAGACTATTACTCATTGCATAAGCCACATATGCACCAAAGCCTACACTTATTAGCCATAAAATAGGGTTAATTATCCCCATTTGAAATAAGACTGTTGAAAATCCAACAATTAAAGCACCCAATAAAAGCAAAATCTGAATGACTCCAAATGCTGTAGCATGTTTTGGAATAAAACGCATACTTGCCATCAACAATAATACAATAATAGCAATCGGAATCTCTGTTTGAGTAAACAAAGCGGTTTGGCCATCAAATCCCAACTCTTTCAGCATTTCAGGCATAAAATTATCTCGAAATTCTCTGTAGGCGGTAAGCAAAACATAAGACGCTATAAAAAGTATAATTCCTATACCAAATTCTCCTATAAAATTCTTACGCTCAGATTTTGACATTGGCTTCCTTTCTACTCTATCAAGCTTATCTTTTTCAGAAGGAGGTGGTATTTGGGCCAAAAACCAAACAGAAACTGCTAAAGGGATATACATCAATGAATCTGCAATAAATGGCATCAAAAATTCAGAAGTATCAAAACTTCCAAGTATCCATTTTCCTACGCTTTTAGCAAAACCAGAACCTACAATAAAAGAAGCAGTTAGGGCGGCAACCAATAAATCTGTATTTTTTCGTCCTTCTAAAAATCCAAGAATTACCCCATAAAATAAGCCTAAGGGCAAGCTACCGAGAAAAACAAAAATTAAATTATACGGGGCTGGAGTAATTCCAAAAAAAAACATGGATACCAACGAAAGAAATGTAAAAAGCAAAAGGCCCTTCGCTCTATTTTTAGATTTCATTTCTGAAACTACCTTTATTCCAATACCTTTTGAAACTGCAAAACCTAACACTTGGGCGGTTATTATCAAAATTTTAAAATGAATTCCCCAGAAGTAAATTTCTTCAAAAGTTGCAGCGGTATATGCTCTTCTAAATGGATAAAAACACAAATAAGTACAAAATGCAGCCAAAGCAGCAAAAAGCGTTTGAAGCCAAATAGGGCTATTCTCTATCCATTTTTTAATCATTGCAAATTCAATTGTTCCGAAGATACAAATTAGAGGATTATTCTAATTAATTTCAGTAATATTTAAAAAATTTACCTCATTTTAAAATCATTAAATAATAAATTGCTCTTAAAAAGAATAAAAAAGTAAAGACTGTTTAACTAATTTGAAAAAATTAGAAACCACAATTTATTGATTAGGAGGAAATTTAAAATACACCTCAAAAAACTCAAATATTCTTAAATAGCAAAATATATCTCCCATAAATTAACAGGAAGTCTCTTTAATTGCATGGTTTCAGGATTTACTGCA
>DAIQBE010000269.1:0-5160 GCA_036781325.1 Leadbetterella sp.
TAACCGCTCCAGCTAGAATAATTACAGAAGAAATGATATAAAATGTTTTTCTTTTCTGAATAAAATCAATTTTTGAATCTTTAAATAATTTCTCAGTCCAAGCGGTCTTAAAATTAATTGTTTTGCCTCTTTTAATACTATTTTCAAAAAACAATCTAGAAACAAACACTGCACAAAACAATGAAGTAAAAATACCCCAGAATAGTGTTGTTGCAAATCCTTGCACTAATCCAGTTCCGAAAATCATTAAGATTACGGCAGTGATTAAATTGGTTACGTTGGAGTCAATAATCGAAGGCATAGCATGCTTAAAACCATCTCTTACTGCAGTAACAAAGGTTTTCCCCATAGCCAGTTCTTCTTTAATCCGTTCATAAATCAGTACGTTTGCATCCACAGACATACCCACAGACAAAACTAAACCTGCTATTCCAGGAAGTGTCATAGTGGCACCGAATGAAGCTAAAATACCTAAAAGCAAAAATAAGTTAACAATTAAGGCCACATTGGCTATCCAACCTGCTTTGCTATAATAAACCATTACAAAAATTAAAACGGCCACTAATCCCAGTAATGAGGAAATAACTCCCGCATTTACCGCTTTTGCTCCAACCGAAGCTCCAATTATTGCTTCTTCAATAATACTAGTTGGAGCTGGTAATTTACCCGCTTTCAACACGTTGGCAAGGTCTATGGCCTGATCTATACTAAAACCTCCTGAAATACTAGAATTTCCGCCTGAAATTTCTTGATTCACGTTTGGTGCAGAATACACATAGCCATCCAAAATTATGGCTACACTTTTACCAATGTTTGCTCCGGTTAAAGCTTTCCATTTACGTGCACCTAAAGCATTCATTTGCATTGACACATCAGGCTTTCCAGTTGTAGGGTCATAATCTTGTTTAGCATTAGTAATCACATCACCTTCTAGAGGTGCATTTCCAACATCTTTTACGGTATATATACTCACGATTTCCTCCCCTGTAGTTGGGTTAACTTGAGGACTAACGTCATACATAAATGTCATATTGGAAGGAAAAATTCCTTGCACTTCTGGGCGTCTTAAAACCGAATTAAGTCTAGAGGAATCTTTTGTCCTTACGGCTAATCCACCTGTTGGAGAGCCAATAAATATATTGGCTAAACTATTTTTATTTAATGAATCTACTTTGGTTGAGTCACCTCCACCACTTTTCAATGCTGAAGCTAGACCATTCTTTGTGGTATCTGCTTTTTGAATTTTAGATGTCACATTGGAAAGTTTTTCTTCCAAATCAATTTTATTTAAGATGGCAGTAAAAGCTGTAAAAGACTGATTTAAGTCTTGAATGCTATACACTTCACAGAACTCAAGTTTTGCTGCTCCAGAAAGTAATTTTCTAACTCGCTCCGGATTATCAACTCCAGGTAATTCAACTTGAATACGATTAGAGCCGGGGATTCTGGATAAATTTGGATTGGCAACACCAAATTTATCAACCCTTGTTTGAATTACACGAAAAGATCGATCGAAAGCCCCATCAACCTCACCTTTAATAAATTTTACAACTTCACCATCCGATGAATTTAAATTTAGTACGTCTCTATTTGCACTTGTAGCAAATACAGATGACAATTTTGTGTCGGGTGCTAATTTTTTATACTCGCCAACAAATAAATCCACATAATTAGCGGAACTTGTAACAGAAAGCTCTTTTGCTTTAATAATAGCCTGTGCAATTCTTGGATCACGAGCTCCGCTCGACAAAGCTTTTATAATTTCGGTAGGCGAAACCTCCAAAATTACATGCATTCCTCCTTGAAGATCTAAGCCTAATCCTAATTCTTGTTTAGTTAAATCTTCCAGAGTTGAACCCAAAAACACCTCTTGTTTCCAAAGAGAATCTAGATACCTTTGTTTTTTAGATTGATCAACTTTTCCAGATTTACCTGTTGCATAAGCAACGGCATCTTTTCTAATATCATTTACTTTCCAAGTTCTTAAAAGATAATACCCACTTATTAGTACTATTACTACTAGGAGTATTGAAATTCCAAATTTATTTCTCATATTTTTTTTGGCTCTTTCCCTAAAAGAGCAATTAATTCTGTTTCATAGCACATAGGGATAATGTACTAATTTTTATTATTTATTTAAAAAAGGATAAAGAAAATACAATATAAAATCAGGGAGCATTAATAGCAATGTGATGCTCAAAAAGTTTTTCGAAGTAAGAGTTTCGGAATAAAAATCGAAGATGAGGATATATGACATGATTTTCTAAGTAAAAAAGAAAAACAGTCTGAACATAAATCAAATCAAATTTCTGGAAATCAAAATCGTAAGAAGGAACAACAATTTCTGGACTAATTTGTGATAATTTAGGAGTCTCTTTTTGATCATTATCAGTTTTAGCCTTTTTTTCGGGTTCATTATGACATACCTTTCCTACCGACAAATGTGCGGAAAGCACACTTATAAGTAGGATTATCCCAGTTAACTTTGATATAAATCTAGTTTTTTTCATTATTAAAGCACAAATCTACAACGATTTTATAAGAAAAGTCAAGAAAAGTGCCAAAAATGTAATTTTTATGAGAAGGGTTTGCTTTTTTTATGGAAAATCACAATGATTTCACCAATTCCTGTTTTGAAAAATATACAATCCCTAAATTTTTGTTGCAATTAGCTAAAGACAAAAATCTTTTGTCAATAAAAAAAGTATACACTAAAATTGAATCACTTATTTGTTGAATGTTATTACTCATTTGCTCATTATTTTTTACCCCATAGCAATAGGCTTCTAAAAGATCCTTGAGTTTATTATTTTTAAAATCTGATAAAACAATGTTCTCTGTGTTTAATAATTCAAACTTTTTAATTACTGGCTTTTGAAACTCAAATTTACAATTAGCATCTATAATTTTGCCTTGTAAAAGTTGGTCAATAATTTCATCTCCTTCTTTTTCTGCTTGATGGACTATGTCTACTTCTTTTACTTTCTTTATTTTATAATTACCCATTTTTTCTTTTACCCTTGCAGTATCCACTCTCTGCACATTCCCACAAGAGAAATTCAAAAAAATGACAATCAAAAAGCTAATATTTTTCATATTTTTAAGGAATTAACAAACTGGAGTCACCAAAGCTAAGAAATCGATAATTATTATTTAAGGCTTCATTATAAATCTCTTTCCATCTTTGCTCACCTATCAAAGCAGCCACTAAGAGCAACAATGTAGAATTAGGTTGATGAAAATTCGTAACAATTCCTTTACAAATTCGAAAAATATAACTTGGAAAAATCATTATTTCAGTATTTCCCACTAATTCAGTTAAATTATTATTTTGCATATATATTAACACAGCATTTAGAGAATCTGTGAGTGAAATTTCATTTTCTGTAGTATAAGGAAACAGCTTCTCAATAAAAAAAACAGTATCTTCTCCCCTATTTAATATCAATTTTACGCCAAACCAATACAAGCTTTCTAGAGACCTCATGGAAGTTGTACCGATCGGAATTACATTGGAACTATTTTTAAGTAACTCTATAATAAACTTTTGGGTAAATACGATTTGCTCACCATGCATTGGATGTTCTAGCGCATTTTTAACCTTTACAGGCATAAATGTTCCTGCTCCTACATGTAAGGTTATAAAACTTCTTTGAATATTCTTCTCATCTAAAGTTTTAAAAACTCTTTCAGTAAAATGTAATCCCGCTGTAGGAGCAGCTACTGCACCATCATTTTCAGAATAAATAGTTTGGTAATCCACAACATCACGTATTTCTGCTTCTCGGTTTAAATAAGGTGGCAGTGGAATGCTACCAAATGAGTTTAGAATTCCTGCGAAGCTTGTGTTTCCTTTCCATTCAAATTTCACTAAATTCAAATCGTAATCTTCCCAAGAAATAGAAATGGTTAAATCAATGCCCTCAACAACAAAGGTATTGGTTAACATCTCTTTGGGCTTCCATTTTTTTTTGTTTCCTATTGCGCATTCCCAAATTACACAATTCTTGGCTTCCATTGTTTCAGAAATAACATCACTTGGGAACATAGGATTAAGTAAAAAAACTTCTATTTGCGCTCCGCTTTCTCTATAAAAATACAGTCTTGCAGGTATAACTCTGGTATTATTAAACACCAAAAATGTATTGGAAGGCAATAAATTGGAAAGATCAGAAAATATATGATGAGATATTTTCCCCTTATTTAAAAATAATAGTTTGGACTGGTCTCTTATATCTACAGGGTATTTTGCTATTCTATCCTGAGGTAAATCATAAGAGTAATCGTCAATTTTTATTTCTGAAATCATAAAAATTAATCATCGGAAGGTTTAGGATTTGTAAAAAGTAATTTGAAAGGCAAAATAAAAATAATAATAAGTAGAAGAAAGGCTCCTAAAATTAATAACCAATTATAGTTAAAATCCAGCTTTTGCCCCTTGTTAGAATTAATGTTGTTTAAACCTAATATAACAAATATTAAAAATGTATTTACTGTTGCCACAAAGCCACTTATCCAGCCGTGAATAAGTCTTTTCAAAGACGGAGATTCATTAGCCCATTTGGAAGTAGGATTTATCTTTAAAAAATCTACCTTTTGAAGCTGTGAATCTAATAAAGACATTAAAAAGTTAAAACCGAAAACCAAACCAGCCGCCCAATAAAAAAAGTTTTCCTTTTCCGTAAATTTCTCTGGTTTTCCTAGTGCATCATGGCTGATTGCAATGGACTCAGGCAAATTTGTATAACAAAATAAAACTACCATTGCCAAAATCACTAAGGAAATTCTTTTCCCAAATCCAAAAAATATATTCGTCATTTGTTTTTAATTATACTTTAAAAAAAAGCAGTTTATTTGAACCTTTAAATTAGTTACAAAGTTAGAACACAAGCACTAGGTTATTTGTTTTTAGTAAAAAAAATGTCAAAAATATATACAAAAACTGGAGATTTAGGATCCACCTCACTAGTTGGAGGCACTAGACTCAGAAAAGATCATGAAAAAATAGAAGCTTATGGCACAGTGGATGAGCTAAATGCGTGGATTGGTGTGCTTGCTGACGCTAAAGAAAACAGTGGCAGAATTGAAATTCTTCGTGAAATTCAAGATCGATTATTTACAATAGGTGCTGAACTGGCTTCAGAGACCGAGCATAATAAA
>DAIQBE010000270.1:0-5158 GCA_036781325.1 Leadbetterella sp.
TATGCTCTCATAATTGGGAACAACGATTATCAAGACTCTTTAATTGTGGATTTAGATAACCCGATAAATGATGCTAAAAATTTATTAAACGTATTAATTTCAAATTATAATTTTGAACTTCCTGATGTAAAACTTTTAGAAAATGGGACCTATGAACAAATTATTGAGGCCTTAGATTATTTTAAAAATACGGTAAGACCCGAAGACAGTTTCTTGATTTTTTATGCAGGACATGGGCATTGGGATCAAAAACAGGGATATTGGCTACCAATTGATGCCAAAAAGAAAAACACAGCCAATTATATTCGCAACAGTACTATAAAAGATTATTTGCAGTATATAGATTCAAAACATACGCTTTTGATTACAGATGCATGTTTTAGTGGAGGTATTTTTAAAACTAGGGCTGCTTTTGCTGATGCTGAAAAATCAGTTAATAATCTTTATGAACTTAAAAGCAGAAAAGCCATGACTAGCGGAGGTGTGGCTCCTGTTCCCGACGAAAGTGTTTTTTTGAGGTATTTGGTAACAAAGCTTAAGGATAATAAATTAAATTATCTTCCATCAAATAAATTATTTTTCAGTTTTAATGAATCTGTCATGAATAATTCTGATACTACTCCTCTTTATGGAGTAATTCAAGGAGTTGGAGATGATGGAGGGGAGTTTATTTTTATGAAACGGAAATAAACAAATTTGAAAATACCTCTCAAATTGTAATAAAAAGAAACAGTTTCAAAATATTTTATCAAATAATACTAAAATACAGAGAACCACATTACATGAAATATATATTCGTTTTTAGTCTACTATTAAATATTACAGTTTTTGCTCAACCCAAGCCCAAAATTTTGGTTATGTTGGCAACCGATGTAGTTGATGCCACCTATGGAGTAAGCACTTTTGGAAAAATTCAAAAAATAGCCCAATCTTTTAATCAAATAAAAAAGTCGCTTGGTTATGACTTAGTTTATAAAAGTTGGACCCGATCCCAATTCGAGCCTTCTATAGTTTCAAGCTATTTAAAAGACTCCCTTCTAAAAATAAACGAAAACGACATCTTGGTTTTTTATTATATAGGTCGCGGAGTATATAGTAATCCCTCAGACAAAAATCCTTCGTTGGAATTCAGAAATAAAGATAAAAAAATTGAATTACAAGAATTTAAAAATCTATTGAATACTAAAAAAGGTCGTTTAAAATTACTTATGGCCGATTGTTATGAAAGTTTCCCCAAAAGTAGAGGGGCTGAAAATTCATTAGATATCACAAAGAAGGATGATTCTACAGCCATATCGCTAGGAATTAATGATTTTGAAAAAGAAGATTACGAAAAACAAATGCGGGTATTTTCAAAACTTAGTTCAGAAGAAAAAAACTATTATCTAAACACAAAAGAAGTTTTATTTAATGAATTATATAAAATAATAAAAGATTCTACTGATTTTGGGGTTCGCGACGAGCGTATAACTATGCAATTAAAAAGGCTTTCGGAATATCCTAAAATAGGTTTTCCTAATGAAAAAAAGACACTGCTAAATAGGTATGAATTATTACCTTCAGTAAATTCAAAATCTATTTTAGAAACCCGAAGAAACTTCGACTGCGTTATTGATAGCCTGTTTAAACTTAGAAATGTTCTTTCAGAAAATGACCCATTAAATTTGTATTTAGATAGCTTAATTACAATTCCTGTTTATGTTGAAAAAGACCGTGGAATTGAAAAAGTTGAAAATTTTGATGATCTCATTATAAGGAAACTGTTTTTTTCCACCTGTGGCCAAATTTCAATTGCACAAGGCGTGAAATCATCTACAAGTGATAAACTAGACTATACTGCTTCTTTTTATAAAAGTTTATCCACCTTAACGGATATTAATGAAATTCAAAAAATAGATAATTTAAAAATAGATAAATTGTTAGAGCCAAATAAAAGAACATCGGGTTTTGAAATAAATAAAAACGAAACAAAATGCCCAAATGCTCAACCAAACCAAATCTTTTTTTTGCCTAAAGGTATTCTTACTTCTGAAGAAATGGAAGGTCTTTTTAATGATTATATAAATACAAATGACCTTAATATTAAAAATATTTTGAAAAATAGAATAATTGAAGTATTTGAAAAAAATGCAGTAATTGAAGTGAAAAAAAGTAATTTTTCTTCTACATCAATTCAAAAAAATGTTAAAATTAGCTTGATAGATTATCTTTCAGAACTTGCAAAATCAAGGGTAATAAAAGTAGAACTACCAATGGAAAGGGTGAAAAGAAATCAAAATTTCAGTAAAGTAGTATCAGTATTAATAGTAGAAAATTAGCATGAAGTTCATTTGTTTTTTTAGCATTTTTCTTAGCGCTATCACCACGTTCAGTCAAGGTTTGATAGTAAATACCAGCACTTATGGTAGCATTCCAAAAAAAATTAACCCAGACTCTTTAACACTATCAAAACTTCCCAAGAAAGTAGATTTGAGCAAATATGTTCCTAGCGTAATCGATCAAGAAGAATACGATATTTGCGTGCCTGTTTCAACAACTTATTATCTACGAACAATGCTCGAAGCAATAAAAAGAAAAGTTACTAATAAAAATGAAATAGATGCTCTTAGCTATTCGCCTTCCTATATCTATAATTTAATTAAACCAGATGCTTTAAAAAAAAATTGCAAAGGCGATACGTATTTTGAGCACGCTTTAGAAATGTTAAAGACGCAAGGCACTTTAAAATTTTCTGAGCAATCTTTTATTGATTGTAGGCCTAATTCTAAGAAATCGGTGGATCCAAAATCCAGAATTTTAGATTATACTCGTCTTTTCGATCTTATAGATGATAACAGCAGTAAAGTAAATTCAACCAAAAAAGTTTTGTCAGAAAATAGCCCTTTAGTAGTAGGCCTACAGATTTCTGTAAACTTAAAAAAACTAGGTCGATTGGGTTGGCTTTGGCATAAAATAAAAGAATTCTTTGGTTTTGAAGACAAAGAATTTGCCTTATGGAAACCCAACAACTCAGATGTAATTGAGGGTCATGCAGTATGTGTAGTAGGATACGATGATAAAAAATTTGTACAAAATGGAATTCTTAAAGGCGCTTTTAAAGCAGTCAATAGCAGAGGTAAGAGATGGGGCGATGATGGATTTTTTTGGATTCTTTATGATGATTATGAAAGACTAGCAAAACAGGCTTATCAAGCCTATTTACCTGAAGTCGAAGATCTAAATGTTTCTTATTCTGGAGAAATAGCCTATTTAACAGATATGTATGGCACTGTGGAAGAAGTTTCAAATTTAAGGAACGCATTCAGTAGTCCAGTTTTCAATTTAAACGCTCGAAATGAAGCCGAGGTGGAGATTAATTTATCCCGAGGCAAACAAGACACTCTAACTGCTTTTAAGTTAAAAGAGTCCGTTGTTTCGAATACATCAGTAAGATATGCTGTAAAAACAATAAATCAATTTTATTTGTATGTTTTAAATGAAAATGCAGAGGGTAATTCTAATGTAGTATTTCCTTTAGAATATGATGGCATTAGCGAATTTGTAAGTAAAAATAGTAATTTCATTTTACCCATCGATTCAAGTTCTAACAATAAATGGAAAATTTCTGGAACAAAAGGATTAGAAAAAGTTGCATTTTTGTTTTCAAAAGAAAAAATTGACATTTATTCGATTGAAAAACAGCTAAATAATTGGAAAGGGTCTTCTTTAGATCAAAAACTCATCAAAGTATTTAAAGAAAAAATGATTCCTTTGGAAAATATAAAGCTGGATAAAAAAAATAAGAAGAAAATGAAATTCTCCGTTTCAGGAAAGCACAGCAGTTCTGGCACTATTATTCCAATAGTTTTTTCTTATGAGCATGTTTAAATTTAGAAGATAACATTAAAACCAAAAAAGCACCTTGAAAGGTGCTTTTTTGAAAGAATAGTACTCGTAAAAATTACTTTTTTGAATTACTCATCATCTTTCCGATGAAAAATCCAATTACAGCACCAATTACAATTCCAATTCCTAAAAATTGTAACCACTCATTATCATCTCCGGAAGAATTACCCGAACCATCTGGTGGATTAGGTTGTGCAAAAACAGCTATATTATAAAGCGAAACAATAAAAAGGGCGAAAAAATACTTGAATTTGTTTTTCATAATATTACAATTTAAGGGTTAAAACTTTTATAAACATACTATTTAAATTTTGTATTTCATACTTTAAAAAAAGCTACTAAATCAATATTGGCAGTTTAACAATAAAAGTTGTACCTTTTCCTTCTTCACTTTCAATTTCTATTGTGCCATTGTGCCCTTTTGTAATAATGTCATTACTAAGAGAAAGGCCTAAACCAGTGCCATCGCCTGTAGGCTTAGTTGTAAAAAAAGGCATAAAAACTTTATCTTTATTTTTTTTACCAATTCCTCCTCCATTATCATGAATTTGAACTTCTACTATTCCATCTTTACTATTTAGAGATTTTTCTTTCCATACCGTTTTAATAGTTACTTTGGGATTATAAGGCTCACCAAGCTCAGCCTTAATTTTTCGCATATTGTTTGTAGCATAAAAAGCATTATTTACAATATTAAGGACAACTCGGCCCAAATCGCCATCTATTGCTTTTACAAGAGGTAGTTTGGGATCTAAAATTAGCTCAAAATCAGAATTAAAGCTTTTATCCTTAGCTCTCATCCCATGAAACGATAGTCTTACATAATCATCCGCTATTTTATTCAAATTTACATTAGTGGTTTCTCCTGTATTTCCCCTTGAATGTTCCAACATGTTTTTTACAATATTACTTGCTCTTTTTCCATGTAGATTTATTTTTTCTTGGTTCAACACCAAATCATTCAAAATATCATTAATTAAATCTTTATCATTCCCCCCATTCTTTATTTCAGTCTTTAATTCATCAGCGAGCTCTATACTAAGTTCAGAAAAATTATTGACAAAGTTTAAAGGATTTTGAATTTCATGGGCTATTCCAGCTGTAAGTTCTCCTAAAGAAGCCAATTTCTCTTGAAGAATTAATTGTTTTTGAGTTGCTTTTACCATTTCCAAAGATTTTTGGATTTCTTCTTTATGAATTTCAATCTCTTTTTTCTGAGAAATTAAAATTTCATTCGCTTTGGTTTTATTTTTATTCAGCAAAAACAAACTTA
>DAIQBE010000271.1:0-5147 GCA_036781325.1 Leadbetterella sp.
AACTTACCTTAAAAAAACTATATTTCTTACCTTGACTATTTTTATACTTTCAGCATGCTCCACAGAAACTGAGCCGATCAACTATGGCAAAGAAAACTGCACTCTCTGCAAAATGACCATCATGGATAAGAAATTTGGTTCAGAACTTGTAACATTAAAAGGGAAGGTCTTTAAGTTTGATGATCTGAGCTGCATGTCAAAATACATGAAAACAGCCAATTTGCATGAGGTAGATTGCAAACATGTGGTGGTGAGTTCATATTTCAAACCCGAAGAATTTTTAGATCTTAAGGAAACATTTTTTATACAATCAGAAAAACTTCAAAGTCCAATGCTAGGAAATATAGCGGCATTTGAAAGCGAAAGCTTAGCTCAAAAATTTGGTTCGAGCGATAGCCAATCAAAAAAAATTACTTGGACAGAAATTAAAGACCTTTTAAAATGAGAATAATTCTAATTTTCTATTTTTTGATACTTAGCAGCCAAGCATTCTCTAAAAATTGGTCGGCAAAAAGTGTTCAAGATCTTCAAAAATCAATTTTTGAGTCTAAAGCTTACGATACGATTTTGGTGGTTTCAGGAAATTATAAAGTATTAAATCTGGAAATCAACAAACCTTTGGTAATAAAAGGGCAAAACAAACCCGTTTTGGATGCACAGTTTAAAGGAGAAATTTTTATTGTAAAATCAGACTACGTTTCAATTACCGGATTCAGATTCACGAACGTGGGCGAAACAAGTATGATAGATTGGGCGGGGGTGAAAATTCTAGAAGCAAAGAATGTAAAAGTTTTTAATAATGAATTCATAAATTGTTATTTCGGCATTTATCTATCTGCATCTAAAAAATGCTTGATAGAAAACAACCGAATAATTGGCACGCCCAAAGAAGAACAAACCACAGGAAACGGAATTCATGCTTGGAAATGTGACAGTATAAATGTGTTCAATAATTATATTGAAGGGCACCGCGACGGCATATATTTCGAATTTGTCACTAATTCATTGATTAAAAATAACTTATCAACCAAAAACATCCGATATGGCTTACATTTTATGTTTTCGCACTATAATACCTACACCCACAATATTTTTAGAAAAAATGGAGCCGGTGTAGCTGTAATGTATACAAAACACGTGACTATGAAAGAAAATTATTTTGATAATAATTGGGGAGGTTCGGCATTTGGAATACTCTTAAAAGACATTTCTGATAGTGAAATAAAACATAATTTATTCAACTCCAACACAGTAGGCGTCTATATGGAAGGCTGCAGTAGACTGAAAATGAAAGAGAATCTTTTTCAAAAAAATGGTGTCGGTCTAAGAATTCAAGCTAATTGCGATGAAAATACCATTAATCAAAACAATTTCTTGGCCAACACATTCGATATTGCCACTAACGGTTCGGTAACATTTAATTACCTCTACAACAATTATTGGGACAAATACGAGGGATATGACCTAAATCATGACGGTAAAGGAGATGTTCTATATCGCCCAGTTAGTTTGTTTTCTACTTTGATTGAAAACATGCCGCAAGTTATGATATTGTTGAGGAGTTTTACCGCTACACTTTTAGATAAAATAGAGAAAATAATACCGAGTTTAACACCCGAAAATCTAAAAGACGACAGCCCTAGTATGAAACCTATAGCCATTAAAGCTTTCAATTTTAAAGTTTGAGTGATGATAAAATTCGAAAACATATACAAGTCATTCGGAAAATTAAAGGTGCTTCAGCATATATCATTAAATTTTGAAATGGGCCAAACTGTTGCCATTTTAGGACCAAATGGTTCAGGAAAAACTACCCTTATTAAATCGTTATTGGGAATGGTAATTCCTGATGAAGGCCAAATATTTTTTGATGGGAAAAACATAAAAAATGAGTTTGCATACCGTGCAGAAATTGGCTTTATGCCTCAAATAGGCAATTATCCGCCAAATCTTAAGATCTCTCAACTAATAGAAATGATGAAAGATATCAGAAAAGGCAAAAAAGAAGGCATACTAATTGACGAAGAGATAATAGAACACTTCAAACTCAAAGAAATATACCAAAAACCTCTGGGAACATTATCTGGAGGGACAAAACAAAAAGTGAGCGCAGCCTTGGCGTTTTTGTTCGACCCAAAAGTCTTAATATTAGATGAACCAACAGCAGGACTTGATCCACTGGCTAGTGAAATTTTAAAAAGTAAAATTTTGGATGAAAAACGAAAAGGAAAATTAATCATTATTACCTCGCACATTATGTCCGATATTGACGAGTTAGCTTCCCATGTAGTGTATTTGCAAGATGGCCAATTGAGGCTTTTTAAGGAATTGGAGGCATTGAAAAGCGACTTTAATGAAGAACGTTTAGGAAAAATTATTGCCAGCTTAATGAAAAATAACTCAGTAAAATTAGTATCATGAAAAAGCCAATCAAATACGTAGTATATGACATTATCCGCAATAAGTTTGTGATTGGCTATACGCTTCTATTGCTTTTTCTAAGTATCAGTTTCTTTTTGTTTGAAAGTGACCCCAATAAGGGTCTTCTAAGTCTTTTAAACATTATTTTAATGGTAATTCCATTGGTTAGTATTATATTTTCAATCATTCATTTTCATAATTCATATGAATTTATAGAGCTTCTCTCGGCACAACCCATGAGTAGGCGAACAATTTATTTTAGTCAATTTTTAGGACTCTGTTTTTCTCTTGGTTTGGCATTTTTGATAGGCATTGGCATTCCTACATTGTTGTTTGACGGGTCGTTACGCGGTTTGACCTTAGTATTGGGCGGACTTCTAATCACTCTCACTTTTATTGCCATTGCATTTTTAGTATCTGTTATCACTAAAGACAAAGCCAAGGCTATTGGACTCGGATTGGCAGTTTGGTTTTACTTATGTATCCTATATGACGGTTTGATATTGACAGTCTTAGTTAGTATGTCAGACTATCCTATGGAAAAAGCATCTTTGATCTTTTCGGCACTAAACCCAATGGATCTAGCCAGAATATTGGTTTTGATGCGATTAGACGTTTCGGCTCTTATGGGCATTACTGGAGCTGTTTTTCAAAATTTCTTTAGCTCCACTTGGGGCGTGTCTATATCATTTTTTTTATTGGTAGTGTGGGTAGTAACGCCAGTATATTTTGGATATCGGATTTTCAACAAAAAGGATTTGTAATTTTTAACTTTTAATACATATTTATTATGAAATCAGTACTTTACACTTTGTTTTTATTAGCTATTTTAGCTTCTTGCAAGTCCACTTCTGGTGAAACTGCAACTTCAGAATCGACAGAAAGTGTTACGCTTTCTGGACAAGAAGGGGTGATAGATGATGAATCTCAAAAAGACGTGGTAAAGGTTGCCGTTGCTTCGGCTGACCACACTACTTTGGTTGCAGCTGTAAAAGCTGCCGACTTAGTTACTTCGCTTTCAAATGCTGGGCCATTTACTGTTTTTGCCCCTGTCAATGCTGCATTTGACAAATTACCAAAAGGCACTGTTGAAGATCTCTTGAAACCAGAAAACAAGAGTAAATTGGAGACCATTTTACAACATCATGTGATGACATCTGCCCTGGCAGCCGATTTCTTCCAAGACGGCCAATCTATGGGAATGGTGGATGGTACTAACGTAACTTTCACAGTAAAAGACGGTGCAACTTATGTAGACGGAAACAAAATTCTTGGCTCAGTAAAAGCCTCAAATGGTTGGGTGCATGTGATTGATAAAGTACTACTGCCAAAATAAAGTATAATAGACATAGATATTTTTTATGTCTATGTCTATTAAAAATATTAGTTTTGAGCGTCTAATCCAAAATAGTAGCTTGGTGAAAGTTAACAAGATTGAACATTCTAAAATAGAATAGGATGAAAAAGCATACAGCAAATAGATTGATTTTAGTTTCTAAATATTTATTTTGGCTATTGTTTTTATTCTTAATTTCTTGCAACAAATCAAAAGAGAAAGAAAAAGAAGAGCTGGAGCAAAACGAGCCTTTAGCAGCACTTCCACTAGAGATTCCTACTCCCTTAGACAATCCTTTAACAAAAGAAAAAGCTGAACTAGGAAAATTATTGTTTTTTGATCCGATACTTTCTGGCAATAAGGACGTGGCGTGTGCTACCTGTCACCATCCAGAGTACGGATTTGCAGAGAACTTAGACTTGAGTATAGGGGTAAACGGGCACGGCCTCAGCAGCAAAAGGGCTTTCACAACAACAAATAACATCCCTTTTGTAAAACGCAATTCACAAACCATTGTAAATGTAGCTTTTAATGGCTTTTCATATCAACATGGCTACGATGCGTCCAAGGCCCCAATGTTTTGGGATATGCGAGCTGAAAGTCTTGAAAAACAAGCAATAGAGCCAATAAAAACATTGGAAGAAATGCGAGGGCCAAAGATTTCAGAAGACAAAATCTTAGAAAAAGTAGTAAGTAGAATTAAAGGAAACCTACAATATAAAAAACTCTTTCAAGATGCTTTTCAAGATTCCGTTACTTTAGAAAATTTAGCAAAGGCCTTAGCTTCTTACCAACGAACCATTATTGCCAATAATTCTAGATTTGACAAATATATGAGAGGTGATTTAACAGCTCTATCTTATAATGAAATAGTTGGTTTGAAGGCATTTGAAAAGGCTGGCTGCACAAATTGCCATAATGGGCCAATGTTTTCAGATTTCAAAACTCATACCATTGGTGTTGTTGATAATGACAAGCTTAACTGTATTGACGATGGCATAAACAAAACCCATAGTTTTAGAACTCCCACGCTAAGAAATCTCAGAATTACGCATCCATACATGCATAATGGCAAAATAAAAACACTTACCAATGTCTTGGAGTTTTATGAAGATTTGTCTGGTGGCGTAGTTGCCAACCAAACCTTGAAACCTAATCAGCTAGATCCATTAGTAAAAAAACTAAAAGTAGACTTTAAAGATATCTCTTCTATTTTAGAGTTTTTGGGTACATTAAACGACGAAAGCTACGATAAGTCTATCCCCAAGATGGTACCGAGCGGTTTACAAGTAGGTGGCAATTTAAAATAAAGTTATTTCCCAAAAAAATAGAACTAGACACACATTAAAAAAAAAATTAAGTCTTAGCACATTGATTCTACTCATTTACA
>DAIQBE010000272.1:0-5140 GCA_036781325.1 Leadbetterella sp.
AAAAGATACTATGAAAAAGGCGGGTGTTCCGTGTATTCCTGGGTCTGCAGGTTTATTAAGCTCAGTTGAAGAAGGCATTCGATTATCTGAGGGAATAGGTTATCCTGTAATTATTAAAGCTACAGCTGGAGGAGGGGGAAGAGGAATGAGGATAATTAAGAACGCTGAGGAATTTCAAAAAAATTGGGATGACGCTAAAATGGAATCTGGAGCAGCCTTTGGAAATGATGGATTATATCTTGAAAAATACATTGAAGAACCAAGACATATTGAGATTCAAATAGTTGGAGATCAATATGGAAAAGTCTGTCATTTATCCGAAAGAGATTGTTCTATACAAAGAAGGCACCAAAAATTAGTTGAAGAAACTCCTTCTCCTATTGTGACAGACGATTTGAGAACTAGAATGGGTGCCGCAGCAATTGCAGGGGCCACAGCAATAAAATATGAAGGTGCCGGAACAGTTGAATTTTTAGTTGACAAACATGGTGATTTCTATTTTATGGAAATGAATACACGTATTCAGGTAGAACATCCTATCACTGAAGAAGTTACTGACTTTGATTTAATAAAAGAACAAATAAAAGTGGCGGCTGGTGTATCAATTTCAGGTACAAATTATTTTCCAAAAATGTATTCTATGGAATGTAGAATAAATGCGGAAGATCCAGGACAAAACTTTAGACCCTGTCCTGGATTAATAAAACAAATAAACATACCAGGTGGGCATGGAATACGAGTAGATTCACATGTTTATGCGGGATATACTATTCCACCAAATTATGATTCTATGATTGCTAAACTTATAGTTACTGCTAGAAGTAGAGAAGAAACTATAGTTAGAATGAAAAGGGCTTTACAAGAATTTATTATTGAAGGAATTAAAACAACCATACCTTTTCATTTAAGACTTATGGATGATGAGGGTTTCAAATCTGGCAAATTTAACACTTCATTTTTAGAGAGTTTTGATTTTCAGGGATTATAAAAAAATGCGAGATAAATCTCGCATTTTTTTTGTTTTAATCATGCTAATATAACTAAGTACACTTAAAAATTTGCTTTAGTATTTTTCATAAAAACGTTTAATTCTATAAGTAAATTGGTCATAAATTGGTTTACAAAATTCAATAAACATTTGTTGAGGAGGGGGAGGTAATTCTTCTCTATTTCTTGTTAAGTTTAATTCTTCCTTTGTAAGTGCTCTTTCATCTCCATTAAATGAAGCCCAGCTATTATTCCAATAAAATTCCCCTGGTAATTGTTCTTTTATTAAACTTTTATTTGTTTTAAAATCATAAATTTCCATAGATAGCAATCCTCTAGATCTTACGGTTTTTTGGCTTTTAGTAATTGTAGCATTTACTTTTGAATATACATCTACATTTTTGCCTTCTATTTTTGCAGTTCCTGTTTTTACACTATCCTTACTTGTAACCGTCTTTTTTTCGTTATTTACGATTGTTTCTCCAACAACAAAATCAATAAATTCAAGTTTCACAACATGGTCTGGGACTAATTTTAAAGTTTTAGCTTCAATAGGTTGGTAAAATCTAATAAATTTATTCAATCTTCTATTGGTTTGTAAAAACTCATCAATTCTACCTTGAAAATATTCATTACTAAATTGATACAATTTAGAGTTTACTATTGGGGGTTCCACTACTACATGATAAGAACCCTGAAATAAAGCCTCTTCTATTTTAATTCTAACATCTTTATAATCAGGAGCATATCTGAATAATATTTCAAAACTATCATAAGCCAATCTACCAGAATTCATTGTACCTTTCTGAAGTAAATCATTTCCAAAGTTATATCTTTCTATAGCTGCAATTTCCCTTGCTTCATCAAACTCAGAAAAATGAGAACTTGCTTTCACAATATTTCTACAAGAAACACATGTTTCTATTTTATCATGCATTTCATTGAGTTTTTGATAATCTTCTAAAACTCTCTCATATTTAAATTGTTGATTTGCATTTTTGGCCCTATTAATATCCTCCAGTAAATCTAAACTTGCATATTTATAGGCATTCGGCAAAACTTCTAGCGCTTTAGAATTATCTGGATCTCTCTTCAGTTTTTCAATTGATTGTAAAACAGCATTGAAGTATTCTCCAGATTCTAAAGCTCTTCGGCCAGATTTAGAGCAAGATACAAATACTGGAATAATGGAAAGAAAAAGAACAATAGTTTTCATAATAGAGTATTTTAATTAGCAATTTTATAATAAATAAAGATAAAGAAATTCTTAAAACCAAAGTAATATTTATTTTACAAAACTAAGTATTCTTAATTTTAGAATAATATAATAGTTTACTTAAGCCGATAGAAATACATAATAATAAAAAACAATCTTATAGAAAATAGTCAATCAAAAGTTTAATAAAAGAAAATATAAGAAACTACTATTGCAGTAATTACACCCACACAATCAGCCAATAATCCTGCAACTAAAGTATATCTAGTATGTTTAATACTTACCGATCCAAAATATAAAGCTAAAATATATAAAATGGTATCAGAGCAAGCCTGAAAAACACAAGAAAGCCTGCCTACAAATGAATCAGGACCAAAAGTCTTCATACTATCTATCATCATTGCTCGTGAACCGCTCCCACTCAATGGGTGCATAAGGGCGGTAGGTAAAGCATCTGTAAAATCTGTATTTAATCCTGTAAAGCTAAATATCCATTTCAAAAAATTTACAATATAGTCTAAAGCCCCTGAATTTCTAAAAGCACTTATTGCCACTAACATCCCAACTAGGTATGGAATAACCCTAACTGATGTTTCAAACCCAGATTTTGCCCCTTCTATAAATGCAGAAAATACATCAACTTTCTTATATAATGCTCCACCGATAAATCCAACAATAAAAATCAACAATACAAGATTGCTTACAATCTTTGAAGTAATTTCTATTTCTTCTTTTGGAAGGCGTGCAAAATACCATAAAATAAAACCGATAAATGCAGTGATACCTAACAGCCAAGATAAAAGTGTCTTATCAAAGAAATTGATTTTCTGTTTAATACCTACAAATAATAAACCGGTAATTGTGGCCATATAAACTGATATCAAAGCTGGTATGAAAATATCGGACGGGTCGGCTGCTTTATAAATGGCTCTTTGAGCCATGATTGAAATAGGAATCAAAACTGGGCCAGCACTATGAAGGACCATAAACATTATTTGTGGATTAGAGGCGGTATCTTTACTCGGATTTAATTCTTGGAGACTTTGCATTGCTTTTAAACCAAAAGGCGTTGCTGCATTGTCTAGCCCCAACATATTGGCAGAAAAATTCATAATCATTTGGCCATTAGCAGGATGATCGCTAGGAACATCTGGGAACAATTTACTAAAAAAAGGCGCAATAATTTTTGCCAATTTCCTTATGGCACCTGCTTCTTCTCCAATTTTCAAAATTCCCAAGAAAAATGTCATAACCCCAGCTAATGGCAATGCTAAATCCATTACTGCGGATTCAGCTGAACCAAACATGCCATCTATGATTACTTTAAAGATTTCTGTGTCGCCAAAAAATATAAGCTTTATTAAAGCAACAATAAATGCAACTATAAAAAAGCCAACCCAAATAAAATTTAATGCCATGTTGTTTAGTTTTATTAATAAACTGATAAAATTTTACCAAATTAGTTTTTAATATTAAATTTAGCGAAGAATTCTCAATTAATTTTTAATCGATTTTTATTTGATTAGTGAATGAGGTTTTTTATCAAGAATTATGAAAACAAAAGTATGGGCTATACCAATAGCATTTAATTTCCTAATGCTTGGATGCAGTTATCAAAAATCTGAAACAAAAACTGAAGATTTGAAGAACAAAGAAATAGAAATTTTAACAGAAAATAATGAATTGGAGGTTTCTTTAATTTCTCAAGGATTAGTAAATATTCAGAGTTTGGATAGTAGTTTAAAAGTTGATTTAAAATATAGTTCTACAGAAAATTTTTTTAAACAAGATGTTTATGGTTCTCTAACAAGAGCATATTTACAACATATACCCGCCGAATCATTAAAAAAAGCAAATTATTTAATCCAATCAATAAACAAAGACTATCGACTTTTGATTTTTGATGCGGTAAGACCATTACATATTCAAGAAGTTTTATGGAATAGTCTGGATTCTATTCCACCAAATAAGAGGAAAAACTTTGTATCTGACCCCAAGGAAGGATCTTTACACAATTATGGTTGTGCTGTAGATTTATCAATTTTTGATATTTCAAAAAATGAACCCCTAGATATGGGAACAGAATTTGACTATTTCGGCTATTTAGCGTATCCTAGATTAGAAAGTGAATTGCTGAAGCAAGGAAAATTAACAAAGACACAAATAGAGAATAGAATACTATTACGCAAAGTAATGGTTCTGAATGGATTTCAACCAATCACTAGCGAATGGTGGCATTTTAATTTCTATTCTAGAAAAACCGCAAAAAATCTTTTCAAAATAATAGAATAATGTATAAAATGTAATTACATACGACGGACTAATTTAAATTTGACTTAAATATTAAACTATTACAAATCTTATAATTGAAAGGGTTTAATTTTGGATATCATCATTAAATCACAATTTAACAGAGGATTATCAATTACTACTAATTTAAGCATAGCGCAAATTATTTTTCTCAAATGCCATCTATTTAAAATTACTTTTTTACTAATTCTAGAACTAATTTCAGCATTCTTCTTGAAATATCGATCTTTTCCCCATTTGAAAATTCTATTTTATGCTTCCCTTCAATTAAACAAATTTTTCGAATTCTGTTTTTGTTAACTAAATGGCTTTTATGAACTCTATAAAACGAAGACCTTGATAAGTTTAATTGAAAGTATTTTAAAGTATAAGATGATAAATATTCTCTGCCTGAATTTGTTACAATAATGGAATAGTTAATTCGACCTTCGAATCGATTGATCTCAGAAATCGGGAGAAAAAACATATCATTTTTATGAAATACTTTTATCTCTCTTATTAATGGTTTTCTACCTCTAGTTTCCAATTATTAATATTATTTTACAATAAAGGTATTTAACTTAAAGTACCAAAAAAACATAGAAAATAAACTAAAAATATTTAACTAATTAATTATAAACATATTAT
>DAIQBE010000273.1:0-5138 GCA_036781325.1 Leadbetterella sp.
AAAAAATACGTTTAATGAATTGAAGCAAAAAGCATTTTTGCTGGCAAAAGAAAAGATTAATAGACTTAACAATCTCAATGAAAAATCTAAAATAACCCTCAGTGATAAAGATCTAGAAAGAGGTTTTAGATGGATTAAATACAATACTGATTGGCTAATAAGAGATGTGGAAGGGCAAGGTCGAGGGCTGTGTGCTGGCTTGCCAGACTATCCCTGGTGGTTTGGCGTGGATAGTGAGTATACCTTAAAAAGTTTAATAGCTACTGGACGTAAAGACTTGGTTTATAGCACAATAGATTTAATTCACAAATTTTCAGAGAAAGCCAATGGCAACGGAAGAATTGTTCATGAAGTTTCTACTAATGGTGCTGTTTTTAATAAAGGAAACCTCAACGAAACTCCACAGTTCGCCTCTTTGATTTGGGAAGTTTTTTGTTGGACTGGTGACTGGACCTTTCTTCAAAACTATTTTCCAACCATCGAAAAAGGAATGGATTGGTTACTCAAAGAAAATGACAAAGATCAAAATCTGTTTCCCGATGGTTTTGGAATGATGGAAATACATGGGATGAATTCTGAAATGGTTGATGTAGCATCATATACTCAAAGGGCATTTTCAGACGCTTCAAAAATGGCATTGTTATTAGGTAAAAAGACTTTGTCTGAAGATTATGCAAAAAAAGCCAATATTATAAAGAAAAAGATTAATTTGGATTTCTGGGTAGAGGAATCTAACTCTTTTGCTGATTTTATTGGATCAAATAAGCAAGCATTGCCATTGGTAAATGATGCCATTTTTAGGGCAGATACTCTAAAAAAACCTTGGGCAGTAGCTGAGTTGCAGGTTCTGAAAAAGCAAATTGAAAACTCAAGAAGCGATGAAAAAAAGGGTTTTGTAATGCACCACAATTGGGTAGTAAACACACCAATGGAAATGGGTATTGCTGATAAAGAAAAGGCTTTGAAATCATTGGAAACAGGAAAGAAATTCACCAACCCATTTGGAATGTTTGTGACCGGAATAGATCGTGATGAAACCGTGGGTTCAGATGAGGGAACTTTTGTTACAAATAGAAAAATATTCACCTACACAGGTGCAGTTATGACACTGCCTACAGGCGTGCAAGCTGTGTCTGAAAATAATTATGGCAGACCCAACGAAGCATATTTGTTGCTCAAAAAAATGCTAAAATCTTTTAGCTTTGCTCTTCCGGGGTCTATCTATGAGGTTTCACCAGACTTTGGTATGTTTTCACAAGCATGGAATATGTATGCTTTTGGTGAGCCAATCATAAAACAGTTTTTTGGAATTAGACCAGAAGCATACCAAAAAACAATAACTGTTTCACCACTTTTACCGACCAAGTTAACTTATGGTAAGATTGAAAAAGTAGCAATTGGAAACAATGAATTTAGCTTGAGTTATAGCCAAAATCTGAATTCAGATAGTTATAAGTTAAGCCAAAAATTAGCCATATGGAAAATAGTTTTCACTCAGTCGAAAGGCAAATATTCAAAATGGGTTTTGAATGGCAAACAAGTGAAACCTAAAATTGTGGCAGATTTAGAAGTAGTTGAGTTTTATGGAAAAGTTAATGAATTGGTTTTAATAAAATAAAAAAGCCCTAGAATTCTAGGGCTTCGAGTTTTAAAGTAAGGTTTATTGAATATCTTAAGAATAAGAATTTAACATTACTGGCATAACCAGCATTAATATATCTTCGTTTATTTCTTTTTCAGATGGAATAATCAGACCAGCTCTGTTTGGCATTGAAAGCTGTAAAGTAATAGAGGGTGAGCTAATGTTTCCAAGCATCTCTGCTAAGAACTTTGCATTAAATCCAATTTCCATTTCTTCTCCCGTGTATTCACATTCAATTTTTTCAACTGCTTCATTAGAATAATCTAAGTCTTCAGCAGAAATAGTTAGTTCATCGGAAGTTATTTTAAGTCTAATTTGATGTGTAGTTTTGTTTGAGAAAATAGCGATTCTTTTAAGAGAGCTTAAAAATTTTGCTCTTTCAATTACCATAGAGTTTGGGTTAACTTTAGGAATTACGTTTTCATAATCAGGATAACGCTCATCTATTAACCTACAAATCAATTTAATATTTTTAAAACTGAAAAAAGCATTTGAGTTACTAAATTCGGTGATAACCGGTACGGTTTCCGAAGGCAATGAAGTTTTAATTAAGTTTAAAGCTTTTCTTGGCAAAATCATGGTAGTTGGCGTAGCAGATTTAATATCTTCTCTCCGATACCTAATCAATCTATGGCCATCAGTAGCTACAAATGTGGTAGAATCTTCGTTTATGTCAATATAAACGCCTGTCATTGCAGGTCTAAGGTCATCACTGCTGGTGGCAAACAAGGTGTTGTTTATCGCAGATGCCAAGATATGCGAATCTAACTCTATATTAAAATTTCGATTCACTTGAGGTGGCTTTGGAAAATCCATAGGGTTTTCACCCGCTATTTTGAATCTACCATTCGAAGTAATTATCTCTATTCCAAAGGTTTCATTATTGATATTGACAGAAATAGGCTGCTCAGGTAAACTTCTCACGGTTTCCATTAGCAATTTTGCAGGTATTGCCACAGATACAGTTTCATCGGAATCTACAACCAAATCAGCTACCATAACAGTTTGTAAATCAGAAGCTGTAACAGTAAGCGAAGTTTTATCAAGCTCAAAAAGAAAGTTTTCTAAAATTGGGACCAAAGGATTAGGTGCAATAACGCCACTAATGCTTGAAAGGGTTTTTAAGAGTTCTGTCGAAGAAACTACAAACTTCATGTTGTTCAGTTTTGTATGATTTTTATATATAAGACTATTAGCGTTGGCAAAGTTAGCAAAAGACTGCAAATATTAAGAATTCTTGTCCCTTTTTTTACTAAATCAATTAAAACCTATATTCTTTCTTTTTAATTTTTCTTTTTTTAATTCGTCAGCTAACACAATAAATTCTGCAGGAGATACCAAAGATTTTAGTTGCACTAACCCGTCTTCTGCATATTCAAATAGCGACAAATCCATTGATTTTTTTATATAAGTTTTCCAAATTAATGAAGAACTTGAATTTAGCTCTGTGGCATAAAAAACAATATTGTAAGCCTCTAATTTTTTTTTGTTTATACTTAAAAAATCGGAAACCTCTTTTATTAAATACGGATTTAGCGGTCCTTTATTTATAGTTTTTTGGTAATTTACAAGTGTTAATTTTTCATTTAAAATTTCCTTTGCTTGATCTTGAAGAGAAGCTTCTAAATATTGTTTGTATTTTTCCGTGTTTAGTAAATTAGCTGAAGCGCTATCACCAGCAGCGTTGAGTCTAATTAAAGACTCTTTTAAAACGCCCTCTTTAAAAAGCCAAAGGCCAAGGTTTTGATTATATATGTTTTTGTTTTTTACGTCTGCATTTGCCAGAAGAGTTAATTGTTTTAAACCTTCCATTTTGTTTTGTCGAAAATAGTTTTGACAGGCAAATGCCCAGCTTAGTTCCTCAAAAAATTGGTCGTTTTCCGGTTTTTGTTGAAGATTTCTGAAAGTTTTTGCATTTACTGCAGTTTTGTTTTCACACAAAGCATTTGTTACAGTGTTTAATAAATAGGCCGCTCTACTAACATCTAAAATAGAGTCTTGTTCAATTTCAAATTTCTCAATACTAATTTTATTATTTAAAATTTTATCTATCGCACTTAAGTTAGCTTTAAAAGAATAAGAGTTTTGAGGTTTCGCAAGATTTGCCATTTCTTGCAATTTGTTGACTTTGGCGTTTTCTATCCAAAAGGATAAGAAATTACTGTTTTCAACTTCACATGAATTACAATTTAATTGTGCCTTATTTAGGTTAATTAAAATGCTGTCGGTGAGATTGGATTTTGATTGTAAATAAGCTAAATTGGTTAATAGCTTACTTTCAGTTGGGTATTTTTTTAAGCCTTCTTGTAAAGCATATATTGCATCGAAATACATATTTTCAGTTTCTAAACTTGCACTTAATCCCGCGAAAGAAAAAGGACTTGGATTAGTTTGGTTTGCTTGTTTAAAGAAAAAAGCAGCATTAATTCTATCTTTTTGGCTTAATGCCATAGATGCTAAAGAAATGTTGGCTTTGTGATTATATAAATGATAATGTGTAGAAACTTTGTAAAAGGTTTCAGCAGATTTTAGGTCGCCTTCCTCCAAATAGAAGTCAGCTATAGCATTGTTATAAGCGGCATTTACCAAATAATAGGAATAGTAATTGTTGACCGAGAACAAGAAACCTATAATAAACACTGCAGCAATGCGTGATAAAATTAAACGACTAAATGGGGATTTATAAAGTACTTTTTGCACATCCAAGCCATTTTTAAACAGTTGTAAAAAGTTAATCAAGACATAAATAAAAAAACAAATCCCCATAGCTAATTGGCTAAAAGACACTAAGTCTTCCATAAGTTCAATTAAAGCGTCATTAGCAGTAGCATACCCAAATGCGAATGTTCCGGTTGTCGTCAAAGCCATGCCTAAATACATCCAAACACCAGAGCGATTATAACTAAACCATCCTCTTTGTTCTACTATTTTTTTGAAGCCCCAAATGCCTAAGAATAAATTAATTATATACAATACTAATGGGTGAATTATAAATGAACTGGCGTCAATAATTTTTATTCTTTCAAGATATATCAACAGAACATTTGCCAAATACACTAAGGATACCATTAAAAATTGTAGAAGTGAACTTTTTGTTTTCGTGGAGTTTTTAGAAACTAACCAAACCAAACTCGCAAAAATTTCATGGGAAATTAGGAAAATAAAAATGGCCGATAGTGCTAGCATACCGATAAGACCGTAGGCTGCAATTGATAGAATTGGTTGATTAATTAATGAAAATTTAAGCAAAATAATAAGTAAGGCTGCTGTCACAACTGTCCAAATTCCAAGAATTTGAAGTGTGGAAAGTTTATTTTGATAGATATTCGAGAAATAGTAAGTAAGTCCAAAAACAATAAACGCCAGAAAAAAAGCGAAGGAATTAGTAGCTAAAAAGGCATTTTCGAGTCTTAGCGAGATAAGAAAGCCTGCAGAAGCTAAAGCACCAGCCAGAAACCAAATGCCTTTTAAACGAGAGGTTCCAATTAAAATAAAA
>DAIQBE010000274.1:0-5135 GCA_036781325.1 Leadbetterella sp.
TACAAAAAATTTCTAATAATCAAATCAGTTATCGTTGGATTGATGTAGTTACAGGCTTTGAAATGCCATTAAAAGTAATAATTGATGGAATAGAACAATTTATTAAGCCAACGTCTATTTGGAAAAAAATACCAGGGAGTCAATTGGTTATAGATAGGAATTTCTATGTAAAGTAAAATGCTTAATCTTAATTTTTTACTTTTTTTGGATGGAGCTTCCCTTGATGTAAATTAAATTTTTAAAATTATAAAGTGGACGAAAATTTAAATATATTTTTATCTGTATTTTCAGAAAGTTTTGAAAATAATATTATTTCTAAATTAACTGTAAGTTTAGTAAATAAAAATAATATTGAAATTATAAAAAATATAGAAAAATTTGATATTACAAATAGTACAAATAAAAACATAAATCCTGAAAATATAGAATATTTAAGAAATATTGAATACAAGTCCATTGTGATTAAACCAATTGCCTCAAATTTTGGCAATAAAATTTCATTTGTTTATAAATATCCAACAAAAGATATTACAAAAAACTATTCTTTGGAGGAAGCCATTTTTCAATTAAAATTTTTGATTGGAAATTGCTTTCTTCAAGCCGATTTGTACTTAATTTCAAGTTCTCATCATTTATTGTTCGATAAAAAAGGGAAAAGTAGGCTTTTGCAAAAGCAGTTAAATACCTCGCGAACTATTGAACTTCAACATAATAAACTTAAGAAAAGGCTGATTGAAGAAGGCGATGTGCTTTTTTTGAAACTTTTAGGAATTTTTACGGAGGAAGGAAAATTGAAGAATGATAAACGAGATAAGTTTAAGCAAATCAATAAATACTTAGAATTTTTCGCTCAGTCCCTTAAAGAATCGTCTATTGAAAATGATTTTAGAATCGCAGACATGGGTTCGGGTAAAGGGTATTTAACTTTTGCCATGTATGATTTTATTTCTAGAATTCTTAAAAGAAATGTAAGTGTAATCGGTGTAGAGTTTAGAGCAGAAATGGTACAATTGTGCAATAATTTAGCAAAGAAGGCAAATTTTCTAGACTTAAATTTTATTCAAGGCACTATAGAAAGCAGTGCGATTGGAAATCCAAATGTATTGATTGCTTTGCATGCATGTGACACAGCAACAGATGAAGCAATTTTTAGAGGAATAAAAATTGGAGCTGAAGTTATAATGATTTCTCCCTGTTGCCATAAACAGGTTCGTAAACAATTTAATCCAATAGGTGCAAATAAGTCATTTTCGAAATTTGGAATCATAGAGGAGCGTCAAGCTGAGATCTTAACTGATATTATAAGAGTTTTGATATTAGAAAGTTATGGATATCAAACTAAGATTTTTGAATTTATTTCTTCCGAACATACCCCAAAAAATTTAATGATTACAGCGGTGAAAAAGAATTTTTCAGAATCAACTTTTTTGGCAAAAATCCAAGAAGTGAAAAGTCTTAAAGCAAGTTTTGGAATACAATTTCATTATTTAGAAAAATTATTAAATATTCAATAAAGAGAAAACATAAAAAAACTCTTCCTTTTTGGAAGAGTTTTTATTATTTATTCTTGTTCACTTAAATATCTCTCGGCATCAAGTGCAGCCATACATCCTGTTCCGGCTGCCGTAACGGCTTGCCTATAAATTTTGTCAGCAGCATCTCCGCTCACAAAAACACCTTCAATATTAGTTTTTGTACCACCTTTTTCTCCAATAATATAACCAGCCTCGTCTAGTTCCAAATAATCTTTAAAAATATCGGTGTTAGGTTTATGCCCAATTGCCACAAAAAAGCCTGTTACCGCAATTTCAGATATTTCCCCCGTTTTATTATTCTTTATTCTGACTCCATCAACTCCTTCTGTACCTAATATTTCTTCTGTTTCGGTATTAAAAAGTATCTCAATGTTTGGAGTATTCATTACTCGTTTCTGCATAATTTGAGAAGCCCTAAATTCATCTTTGCGAACCAGCATTGTAACTTTTTTGCAAAGTTTTGAAAGATAATGCGCTTCTTCACAGGCGGTATCTCCAGCACCTACTATAGCCACGTCTTGTCCTCTATAAAAAAAACCGTCGCATACTGCACAAGCTGAAACTCCCATACCATTTAATCTAATCTCAGATTCTATTCCTAACCATTTTGCTGAGGCACCTGTAGAGATAATTACGGCTTCTGCAGTAATTTCATGGGTTTCATCAATCCAAACTTTATGGGCCAGGGCCGTGCTAAAATCAACTTTAGTTGCCATTCCATATCTATTATCCAATCCAAACCTTTCGGCTTGTTTCCTTAGGTCTTCCATCATTTCAGGACCTTGAATTCCATCAGGATAGCCCGGAAAATTTTCAACATCATTGGTAATGGTTAATTGTCCACCGGGTTGAGAACCTTGATACATTACGGGTTTTAATCCTGCCCTTGAAGCATAAATAGCAGCTGTGTAGCCAGCTGGGCCTGAACCTAATATTAAAACTTGAACTTTTTCTGTTGTCATTGAATATCTTTTCTTAATTAATACTTTTTTCAAAGACAAAGTTCGGTAATTTGTTAATTAAATTTATATAAATCTAAAAACGCTTTTCTGAAAATTGAATTTTAATGTTATTTATATAAACTTTAATTCAATTCTTCGGTTTTGTTGTCGATTTAATTCCGAATCATTTTTTACTTTTGGAGCACTTTCTCCAAATCCTTTAAAAAACATTCTTTCAGTGGCAATACCATTTTCTAAGAGAAAGTTAACCACCGATTGGGCCCGTTTCTTTGAAAGTTCCATATTAGTTTGGTCATTGCCAATGTCGTCGGTATGGCCAGAAATTTCTATTTTTAAATTTGGATTCTTTATTAAAAGATCTTTTAATTTATTCAATTCTATGTTGGATTCTTTCCTTAAAACCGATGACCCACTATCGAAAAATATATTTTGTAATACTTCACTTGTTTCCTTCTCAATTTTTACTAATTCTAAATCCAATCTTTTGCTTTCGTATTGTTTTGAAAAGTCAAAATTTAGGCTTTTATATAAATAGTTTTGGCTTTCGATATATAAAACATACTGGCCATCTCCGGGTAAAATGGCCAGATAATCGCCTGTAATTGGATCAGATAAGAATTTAGAGATTTTCTCACCAGTTTTGGCATCTACCAATTCTATAGTTGCATAAATAGGTTTATGATTTATTTTATCCAGAACATATCCTTTTAAATAATATGTTCTATCAATTTTTTCTGAGAGCTCTTCTGGAATCAAGAATTTAAACAAATTTACTTTCTTATTATTATCTAAAGAATAAAAAGCCGTTTTGCCATCAGCTGAAATAAATAAGGATAGTTCATCGTCTGATGTGTTTATAGGATAACCTAAATTGCTGGCTTCCTTTACCAAGTTATTTTTTACCGATGCTAAATATATATCAAACTTCCCCATTCCTTCTCTTCCATCTGAAGAGAAAAATAAGGAGTATCCATTTGCATGAATAAAGGGCGAAACATCCTCTCTAGGTGTGTTGACATTTTGGCCTAGATTTACTGCCGTTTTCCATTTGCCATTTCCATCCAATTCACTCATCCATATGTCTTTTTTACCAAAACCAAATGGCCTTTCTGATGAAAAATATAATTTTGAGCCGTCTGATGAAAGGCTGGGTTGAGAATCCCAATATCTAGAATTTACCTTATCTCCTAAATTTTCAGGTTTTGACCAATTTTCACCTACTTTTTTTGAAATGAACAAATCGCAACTTCCAAATGATTCTCTTCCTTCACATGAAGTAAAAACCATAATTTTGCCATCTGCAGATATGGTGCACGTTCCTTCATTAAAAGGAGTATTAATATCGCTTGAAATACTTTTTGGAGTTTGCCAGACATTGTTTTTATTTTCCGAAGTATAGATATTTTCATCTCCTTCCTCATCTCTTGCTGTGAAAAATAAGGTTGAATTGTCGGCGGTAACGGCAGGAAAATATTGTTTAGCCTTAAAATTTATTACATCATTTAGTGGCTCAGGCTTAATATTTAAGGGATTTGCAATAGCTTGAATTCCAAACTCGCAAGTTTTTAATTGTTTCTGAAGCTGAGTAAATACTATCGAGTTTTTATTGGTATTAGCATAGGCTATTGTTAAATATTTTTTTGCTAATTCAAAATCGTGTTGTTCTAATGCTCTTGAACCTAAATAGGTAAATACTTGTGGATATTTTGCTGGGGCGGTCGAATCTTTTGCTATTAATTTAAGATAGTAAAAAGTTGCTTTTTGAACATTTTTAAAAGATTCGTGTATTTGGGCTACTCTATAATAAGCTTCTATTTTCGAAGAATCCCTCTGAAAGTATCTATCAAAATTTTCTAATGATGAATCATAGTTTCTTTCCAAAAAATCTTTTTTTCCTTTTTCAAAAAAAATCAATGCTTTTTTATCTTGAGCTAAAAGGCTTTTATTGGCTATTAAAATTAGTATAGCCACCAAAATGAATGAAAATTTTGACATTAATCGACTTTTATTAAAAATCAAAAACAAAAATTAGTCCAATGTATTATTTTAATAACAACTAATTGAGAAACGTTGATATTTTGTTATTATTTTTGATTTTACTTATCATTATTTCGTTTATGATGGACTTTTATCTTTACTTTAAAGCGTTTCATATTATTGGTTTTGTCACTTGGTTTGCAGGATTATTTTATTTGGTCAGAATGTTTGTTTATCATGCTGAAGTAAATTTAAAACCCAAGGAATTAAGAAGTGATTGGAAAAAACAGTTCACTTTGATGCAATGGCGTGTTTTCAGGATAATTGCCACTCCTGGAATGTTCATAACATGGATATTTGGGATATTGATGTTGCTAGGTAATCCCTCACTTTTGGATCAGCAATGGATAAAAATAAAATTGGTTTTATTGGTACTTTTGGTAGTATATCATGTGTATTGTAGAAAAGTAATAATAAATCAGGAATTGGACGTTTCAAAAATAACTTCACTTCGTTTAAGATTAATTAATGAAATCCCAACTTTATTTTTAGTTTCAATAGTTTTGTTGGCGGTTGTTAAGGATTTCATCAATTTCCTTAAGCTTTTTGGGGGTGTACTTGCTTTTGGAGTTTTATTGTATGTCTTTACTATCCAATATAA
>DAIQBE010000275.1:0-5133 GCA_036781325.1 Leadbetterella sp.
TGTTTTTTTCTTTTTGATAAAACAGAATTATTTTAAGTAAAAGTAGTACTTTATAATTGTTTTGTTGTAAAGAGTACATAAGCCTCTTAAAATCCTTAAAAAAAATCGTTTATTTTTTCCAACGGCTATTTTGTCTATTTTAAAGAGGGAAAATTTTTACTTTTTATATAAAAAATGGTACATTTATTTTCAAATTCAATCTATAAAAAAAATATGAAACCAAAATTTGTCTTTCTTTCCTTCTTAGTACTGTCATTACCTGCCTTTGCCCAGAAAAAACTTTTCACATATCCCCTTGGAGTTCAAGCCTATACCTTCCGAAATCATTTTCCTAAAGGCGTGGAACAGACCCTGGATATTATTCAAAAAATGGGCTTTACTGAACTTGAAGGTGGGCCACAAAAAGGGCAAACCGGAGCAGAGTTTAAAAAAATGTGCAACGACCGAGGCATCAGCATTCCTTCCACAGGATGTAGTTTTGAGGAATTACAAAAAGACCCTCAAGCTGTAGCAAACAAAGCAAAAGAATTAGGAGCAAAATACGTAATGTGTGCTTGGATACCTCACAAAGGGAATGATTTTACATTTGAAGATACCAAAAAAGCCGTGGAGGTTTTCAATGCAGGTGGAAAAGTTTTAGCTGAAAACGGAATTATTTTCTGTTATCACGACCATGGCTATGAATTCAGAGCCCACGAAAAGGGTACTTACATGGATTATATTATTCAAAATACAGATCCTAAATATGTTTCATTTGAAATGGATGTGCTTTGGACCATACATGGAGGCGGAGCGGCATCTCCACAAGAGTTATTAAAAAGATATGGAAATCGTTGGAAACTAATGCATGTAAAAGACCTTAGAAAAGGGGTTGTTGGGGATGGATCTGGACATGAACCAGCAGAAAATGACGTTGTGTTAGGAACGGGTCAAGCAGATTGGAAAAAGATTTTCAAACTTTCAAAAAAGGCAGGAATTCAACATTATTTTATAGAAGACGAAAGCAACAAAGAGTTGGAGAATGTGCCAAAAAGTTTAGCATATTTAAAAAGTCTGTAAATCATTTTATTCATTTCCGTTCCTTTAAAAAGGCATTAATCAAGACAAAGTTTTAATGCCTTTTTTTTCTAATATTAGATTTTACCTTATTCATGAAAAAAATAATAAATTCTAATGTGGGGTAAATCATAAAAAAAATGTCTTAGAATTGTACAATATTATTTTCGAATAATGATACAAGAAAATCGGATAGAAAGCCCAAAAGCGAAAAAAGAACTAACCTTATTTAAAACATCAGAAGAGTCAAAGACAATTTCTGATGAGTTTTTTATTGTAAAAAGCTTTCTGTCTTCTCCAAAACAAGGGTTTGATTTGCTTTTTCGTAAGTATTATGTAAACCTTTGTAATCATGCCATTCGGTTTGTTTATTCAAAAGAACTTGCAGAAGATATTGTGGCCGAGGTTTTTACTAATTTTTGGCAGAATAAAGTTTACGAAAATATTAGCACTTCTTACCGATCCTACCTGTATACTGCTGTTAGATTTAGATCCTATAATGCCATTAAAATAGAAATAAATAGAAGTAAAAGTTTTGAGGAAGGAAGTATAGACTTTAAAGTTTATGAAATTTCACGTGCTGAAATGCAACCGGATCAAATTCTATTATTTAATGAACTCACTAAAAAGTTAGACTTTGCAATTCAAAATTTGCCTCATCAAGCAAAAAGAGCATTTCAATTAAACAGACTCGAAGGAAAAAAATATTCGGAAGTAGCAATTGAACTACAAATTTCGGTAAGCGCTGTAGAAAAATTGATTAGCCGGTCATTATCCAAACTTCGAGAAGAACTCAAATATCAATGGGTAGTTTCAGGCATCTTGTTGTTTGTAATCCACACATTAAATCGAATTTAGATATGGAAAAAACTATATCAAAAAAGATACTATTCGACTATTTTGATGGGAAAAGCACCTCTATTCAAAAAAAAATGATTGAAGAATGGTTGAAAATAAAAGAAAACCAAGAGCATTATTATTCCTATTTAGACCAGTGGGAGTCTGAAAACACACAATATGTTTTTGATGCACAGAAATCTATGGATTCCGTAAATGAAAAATTGAATTCAAATTTCTCAAAAATTAAAAATGTTACTATCGTTGAAAAAACAAAGCCTTGGAGAAAGTATATAATTGGCTTTTCAAGTGCTGCCTCCATCATATTATTGTCCTGGTTTGCATATAAGAACATTTCCAAAACTATCGACATTTCCTATGAAAAGTTAGTCCAAGATACAAAAATAGAGTCAGGAGATATCTATGAAAAACAAAATACTGGTACTGTTTCAATGCATATTACTTTACCTGACGAAAGTTCGCTAATTTTAGAACCTAATAGTAAAATATCTTATTCTCCTCAATCCTATAATAAAACCAATCGAGAAGTAATTCTTTCAGGCCAAGCTTTTTTTGAAGTCCAGAAAAATTCAGAAAAACCTTTTTTTGTTTTTGCAAACAATATTATCACCAAAGTATTGGGAACGAGCTTCACAATAAAAACCGATATTAATTCTTCTCAAGTAATAGTAAAAACGGGAAAAGTTGCAATAATACTGCAAAATGATAAAAATAAAACGGAAAAAATTAGCGGAAAAAAATTAGAAGGATTTGTCTTAAATCAAAACGAACAAATAAATATTCAACAGTCTACAGAATCTTTAACCAAACCAAAAATAGTAAAACAGCATGAGCTTTTGCAGCCCATCCAAAAATTAACATTCGATTTTGACGAAACACCTGCCATAGAAATATTAGAATTAATTAAAAATGCATATCATGTGGAAATTAAATATAATGCAGAAAAGCTTTCTAATTGTAAACTTACAGCCCAGCTTTCTGATGAACCTTTGCTTGAGAAAATCAAATTAATCTGTTTAGCTTTAGATGCAACATTCGAAGTTAATGATAGTGTTTTTATTATAAAATCACATGGATGTTAATAATATGTAATCAATCTAAAAATATATTTATACTTAATACAAATGACCAAATTTTAAACTAAAACAATGAAAGAAAATTTACCAAAACAAAGAAAATCCTCGAGTTTTATTACTCGATTGCTTTCTCAAATTTTTCTTCTATTATTTTTTGTTGGAGTCTCTGTTGCTAGCAACGGCTATTCACAAGAAATACTCGACAAAAGAATTACATTGAAAGCTAATGCCCAGCCAATTAAAAAGGTTTTAAGTGAAATTGAAAAATCGGCAGATATCCGATTTATCTATAGCTCTAGCCTTGTTAAAAACGAGAATAAAGTAAGTTTAATTGCCGAAAACTCTACTTTAAGTGAGGTTTTACAGAAGATCCTTTCCCCGCTTCACTTAAATTATAAAGTCTCGGGAAGACAAATTGTACTTCAAAAGAGTTTGGAAAAACTAGGGAATATTGAAAATGAAATCGAAGAATCTGTTGTCCCGTTAATACTAGATAAACCTTTAAAAGGTAGTGTGAAGGACAACAACGGTGAAGCTATTGTAGGAGCAAGTATTACTGTAAAAGGAACCAACAAAGGAACAACCACTAACATTGATGGTAATTTTTCCATAAACGTGCCCGACGAAAGCAGTTCTTTAGTAATTAGCTTTGTTGGCTTTGAAAACCAAGAAGTTAGCATCGGAAATAAAACCAATTTTGATATTGTTTTAAAAGCCGATCAAAAAATGCTGGAAGAGGTAGTAGTAATCGGCTATGGCGAACTAAAGAAAAAAGATTTAACCGGTGCCGTATCTCAAATTCAGACTAAAGATATAATTAGGGCCAATCCCGTACAAGCGGCTAGAGCCATCCAAGGTCAAGTAGCTGGGGCAACTGTAACCAAAAGAGATAACAGACCGGGCTCGGGATATAATATTACCATTAGAGGAGAAAATACGATTAATAACTCAACTGAACCTTTAGTAGTAATTGACGGATTGATGGGGGGTGATATTAATATGCTTAACCCAAACGATATTCAAACAATGGATGTTTTGAAAGACGCCTCTTCAACTGCCATTTATGGTGCAAGAGGTGCAAACGGAGTAATTATTATTACAACAAAAAAAGGCCTTTCTGGCAAGCCTCGTGTAAGTTATGATAGCTATGTAGGGATGAAAGTACCAGCCCATATGCCTCGGCTTATGAATACTGCAGAATTTTATAAAGCAATTTATACCGACAGAATATTAGAAAAGGCGACTGGAGCAACTTTTACTGCTGCCGAAAAAGCAAATATTGACAACAACAATACAGTGGACTGGGTAGATTTGGTTACCGATCCCGCTTTGCAAATGAACCACAATCTAAGTGTTTCTGGTGGCACAGAAAAAACAACCTATCGCTTTTCCGGCGGTTATTTAACTGAAAACGGAAATGTGCTTGAAACTGGCTTTAAAAGATATAATTTAAATGCGGGTTTAGATAGTAAAATTGGAGAGCGTTTTAAAATTGGATTTACCTCTTATGTTACTTATAGCGACCAAAATTTAGGCTCTCAAGAATCTTTAAGAAATGCTTATAGGGCTAGGCCAATGGGCACAATATATTTTTCAGATTTAGCCAACCCCTCTGAGAATTCCGATTTTAACATTGATGGATATGCGTATTGGATGGGTATTAATGACAAGCAAACCCCAAACCCTTTAGCTGATATCGACCCAAAAACTTCAAAACTTCAAACTACGGCACTAACGGCCATGACAAATGCATATTTAGATATTTCTTTGTTTAAAGGGTTAAGTTTTCGTACCTCGCTTTCCTCTTCTTTTAACACTCAGAGGATTGGAGATTTTAGAGGCCAATGGTCAAAATCTCAAATTGGAGCTAAGCCTAGAACACAATTTGACAACCGTACCCAAGGAAATTATACCATAGATAATATTCTTAATTATAATCTTGAATTAGGAAAACACAAAATAGGTATCACGGGTCTTCAAAGTGCTTTTTATCAAAGAAATGAAAGTTACACCATCGCTGCAAATAATCTTCCTTATGCTTCCGATTGGTATGCCTTGGGTACTGGTACAATAACAGGATTTTCTAGTTCATTGGTGGAGCGTTCCATTCTCTCCTATATGGGCCGAGTAAATTATACTTTTA
>DAIQBE010000276.1:0-5128 GCA_036781325.1 Leadbetterella sp.
AAAAAAGATAAATATATGTTTTTTGGATTTACTAATTTGGCAGTGGCTCACCTTTTTAATCCCCCCCTTTTTACTGTGGTGCAACCTGCTTTTGAAATTGGAGTTCAGTCTGCAAAAATTTTACTTGATAATCTTGAAAATAAGAAGGATAAACCAGAGCCCAAAACAATCATTTTAAAAACTCAAATGAAAACCAATTAAATTTAGACTGCTATTTTTAGGGCTTTCATTAAAATATTTAGCTTATTTTTTGAAGCTGAAACAAAAAGTTCGAAACAACCAAAATACCATAAATTTTTATAAAATAAATCGCAATGCCCTTAAGCAAAGATGAACTCCAGAAATATAGCCGACAAATCATTCTTCCTGGATTTGGTGTGGAAGCACAGCAAAAACTCAAAAATGCAAAAGTTTTAGTGATAGGTTGTGGAGGATTAGGAAGTCCGGTCTTGTTATATTTAGGTGCCGCAGGTGTGGGCCAAATAGGGATTGTGGAGTTTGACACCGTTAATATTACTAATTTGCATCGGCAAATACTTTTTGATACCCATCAAGTGGGAAAAAATAAAATAACAGAAGCTTCTGAAAAACTAAGAGCCATAAATCCGGAAATTAAATTAGAATTATTTCCTGATCGTTTAAATTCCCAAAATTGCTTGACGATATTTAAAAAATATGATTTGGTGGTAGATTGCTCCGATAATTTCCCTACTCGCTATTTAGTAAATGATGCATGTGAAATTTTGAATTTGCCTTTTATTTATGCCGCTATTCATCAGTTTGAAGGCCAAGTTGCAGTATTTAATTATAAAAATTCTACCACCTATCGCGACTTGTTCCCTAGCCCGCCTCCACCCGAAATGGCTCCAAACTGTGCTGAAAGTGGGATTCTAGGCTCAGTTGCTGGTATAATTGGAAGTTTACAGGCCAACGAGGCACTAAAATTAATAACGGGCTTAGGCACTCCTTTGGTGAATCAAGTCTTATTAATTGAAGTATTGGAAATGCAGGTTAGAAAATTAAAAATTACCCCCACTAAAGATCGAAAAAAAATTATCGAACTTATTGATTATGAGGCTTTTTGTAGTTCTAAAAGCCCATTTGATTATTCTATTTCGAAAGAAGAGTATAAAAACTGGATTTTAGAAAATAAAGCTTTCAAATTGATAGATGTTAGATCAGAAACCGAACATGAAGTTTACAATATTGGGGGAGAAAACATTACTTTGGAAGATATAAAAAATGAACCTGAATTATTAAATGAAAAAGAAACTTTGCTATTTTATTGTGCAACAGGAAAAAGAAGTGGAAAAATTGTTTCTATTTTAAGAACAAAACATGGGTTTGACAGCGCATTTTCGCTAAATGCAAATGTTAACGATATCTAATAGCTTTTACTCAAAAATGATTGTAAAATTATTACTGCACTAATTTTATCGACATTTCCTTTAATTCTACGGTCTTTTTTCTTCATTCCTGATTCAATCATTACTCTAGAAGCCATTTTTGATGTAAACCGCTCGTCCTCGTACACAACAGGAATACTTGGAAAATTAAGTTCTAAAATCTTGCAAAATGACTTAACTGCACTCGTGCTATCGGTATCTTTGGAATCTAAACCAACAGGCAAACCTAGTACAAAACATTCTACTTCTTCCAATACTAAATAGTTTTTTAAAAAATCTAAAAGTACTTTAGTCTCCACAGTTTCTAAGGCCGTGGCTATTATTTTCAATGGGTCTGTTACGGCCAATCCGGTTCGCTTTAATCCGTAATCGATGGCTAATATCCTTGGCATATTTTCAATAAAATCATTAAAAAATAATAGCTCAAATATAGTGAAACCACTGGTCTAAAAATTATTAATTTTCAATTAGATAAATATTTAGCTTATTTTTGTTAAATTTAAAGTAATTTAATAAAATACGTTTTGCAATTTAATACCTTCGAATTTACTGAGTCCCTAATGGAAGGACTCACTGCAATGGGTTTTGATAAACCAACCCCAATTCAAGAAAAAGCTATTCCAATTATTCTAAAAAATAAAGACTTGATAGCTTGTGCTCAAACTGGCACAGGTAAAACAGCCGCTTTTGTATTACCCGTTCTGCATAAAATTGCAACAACCGCCAACAATCAGTTAAACACACTCATTCTGGCACCCACTCGTGAGCTGGCCATGCAAATAGACCAACAAATAGAAGGATTCTCTTATTTTTTGGGAATAAGCTCCATTCCTGTTTATGGAGGAGGAGATGGAGAGGCCTTTGTAAATCAAAAAAGAGCATTAGAACAAGGTGCAGAAATAGTGATAGCCACCCCCGGTAGACTAATTGCTTTATTAAATTCTGGAAAAATAAACTTTAAAAATTTAAAACATCTTATTTTAGACGAAGCAGATAGAATGCTAGATATGGGTTTTTATGATGATATTTTGAGAATAATAAGTCATTTACCAAAAGAACGCCAAACTATTTTGTTTTCTGCTACCATGCCTCCTAACATAAGAAAACTTGCAAATAAAATAATGCTTAACCCAGAAAGCGTAAGCATTGCCATATCAAAACCTGCAGATGGAATAAAACAAAAAGCAATATTTGTAAATGAAATACAAAAAGCAAACACATTAATAGAAATTTTAAAAGCTGAATCTTTCGAAAGTATCATCATATTTGTAGGTACCAAAGAAGGAGCAAAAAAATTAGAACGAAAGCTTATTGATGCTAAATTAGATGCCAAAGCTTTTCATTCAGACTTAACGCAAATAGAAAGAGGAAATATAATTAATAGTTTCAAAAATCGAAAAATAAGGGCGTTGGTGGGTACTGATATTTTGTCAAGAGGGATAGACATCGATGGAATAGATTTAGTAGTTAATTATGATATTCCTGCAAATCCAGATGATTATATACATCGAATAGGAAGAACAGCCAGGGGAGATAAATTTGGCACTTCGGTAGCTTTAATAAATGAAACAGACAGAAGAAAATTCAAGCGTATTGAAGCATTAGCTTCTGATCAAATAGAAATTGAAAATAGAACAGGAGTAGAGCTTGTTGAAAATAAATTAGAGCGAATCTATCCAAAAAAGAAATTTTCAAAAAAACCGTTTCAAAAAAGATTATCACCCAACACAAACAATACTTAGGTCAGTCATATAGGTATTTGCAACGTACTGAATATCATTAGCTGAAATTGCCATAATATTGGGCAGTAATTCATTATAGAAATTAGGATTTAGCTGCTCATTATACACAGATTTATGTTTATCGATAATATCAAAAACGGTATTTGTACTCCCTAAAATAGAACCCGTCATATAACTCTTTACTAAAGAAAGCTCCTCTTCTTCCACTTTTTGTGTTTTTAGAATTTCTATCTCTTTCAAAATTTCATCTATAGTGTTCTGTGCAAATTCCTTTTTCACATCAGAGCCTATCACGAAATAGCCATCGGAAGCTATTGGAACTAAAGAAGAAGAAATACCATAAGTATATCCCTTTTCCTCTCTTATATTAGCCATTAAACGGCTTCCAAAGTATCCTCCAAAAAGTGTATTGAAAACTATAAACTTATAGAAATCTGGGTGTTTACGATTAATAAGCCTTTTCCCCATTCTAATAGAAGTTTGTAAACTTTCAAGTTTGTTAACTGAAACATTGAAAGAAGGCATAATTTCTGGCAAAACTATAGATTTACTAACCTTTTGTAAATTTTTATTTTGACTGAAATAGGAATCAAGTATAGTCAACTCTTGGTCTGAAACCTTTCCACTAATGAAAATATCAAATTCTGAATGAGCAATTTGTTTGGTATAAAAATCAATAATGTCAGCATTCTCTATTACATCTATCTCATTTGAATTTAAAGTTTTACCCAAAAAATGATGCTCGCCATAAAGATTTTTTTTGAAGATTGAACTAGCTTCAAAAGCTGCTTTTTCGTTATTTACCAAAAACGACTGATTGCTTATATTTTTCTGAATATCCAACTCTTCTTTTGGAAAAATAGAATTATAAATCAAGTCAATTAAGTCGGGCAAATAATTTTCGAAATATCGATTTAATCCATGCAAAACTACTTGAAGGCGTTCAAAATTCTGACTTATCTCTAAAAAACCACCAAACTTATCAAAACTCTCTACTAATTCTGCTGAAGCCTTTTGCGTGGTGCCGCCCAAAAGCATTTTTGAAGTAAAATAAGATGATCCATATTTATTTCCAAAATAAGAACCTGCCCTAAAAACAATCTCTAATCTAAAAACTTCAAGGTTGTCATTTGAAATATAATAAACAGTTTGGCCATTTTGTAAATTAAAACTATTTAATGGAGGAAGTGATATTTCAATTAAAGAATTGAAATTGGGAGCAACTTTTCTATCTATCATGGTGTAAATATAAATCAAAAAAAAAGCCTTATCATAATGATAAGGCTTCATTTATTACGTTGTTGCGTAAATTATTTTGCAGCAGCAGCTGAATCAACTACAACAGCAGCTGAATCTACAACAGCAGTAGCAGCTGAATCTACAACAGCAGCAGTTTCTTCAACAGCCTCAGTTTCTTTAGCAGAAGTACATGAAGCGAAAACTACCATACTAGCAACGAAAAGGAATCCAAATACTTTTTTCATTTTTTTATTGTTTATTGTTTTTTAAAGACAATACAAATTTAAGTTAATCTTAAGTTTTGCTCCAATTTTTCTTAAAATTTTCTTAAAAAATATTTTAATTTTCTTACTTTACTGCAATAATTTATAAAAAAAAGATAATTTTTTAAAAATATTGGATTTAATTGCCTAAATATTCTTAAGAAATTAAAAAGATAATTTCATTAAAAATTTTCATTTTCTGACTAAACTATAATGAATAATCTGTTTTCTGGATTTTTTTTAATGAATAATAGAAAAGACTTTATACCAATCTTCATGATTTAAGTTAATTTCAGTAGCATCTGCGGCATTCTTAATTCTATCTAAATTTAAAGACCCAATTATTGGTAAAGCACCTAATTGTATTAACCAAGCCACTGCCAATTGCTCAATATTTACATTCTGTTTCTGAGCAATTTCATTTAGTATTTTTCGAATTTTTATTGCTTGTTCTGACCCACCACTTAATATATCCCCA
>DAIQBE010000277.1:0-5126 GCA_036781325.1 Leadbetterella sp.
AAGCACAATCGGAAAACGTCCAATTTTCTTCGTCTGTATTAATGTGAGTGCTTCAAAAAGTTCATCTAAGGTACCAAACCCCCCAGGCATTACTACAAATCCTTGTGAATATTTGATAAAACAAACTTTTCTAGCAAAAAAGTAGTCAAAATTGATACTTTTATCAATATCCACATATTTATTTGGCACTTGCTCAAAAGGTAAAACAATATTTAAGCCTATGGATTTGCCTCCTTTAAATTTTGCTCCTTTATTTCCTGCTTCCATTATGCCTGGTCCTCCTCCTGTAATTACCCCATAGCCTTTTTCAACTAATTTGGCAGCAATTTCTTCAGTTAATTTATAATATTTATTGGTGGATTTTGTTCGTGCAGACCCAAAAATTGAAACACTCGGACCAATTTTAGCCAATTTGTCATATCCTTCTACAAATTCTGAAATTGCCTTAAAAATTTGCCATGAATCTTGGCTTTGTATCTCATTCCAATTTCTTTCTTCGAAAGCAGCTTTTATCTTTATATCTTCAATTATTTCATCCATTTTATCTTTTTTTTGTTATACATTAGCGAATTTCACAACGTATATTTACACCATAAAGTTTAAAATTAAAAAAAATGTCATTAAAAATTGCAATAAGTAGTGATCATGCAGGCTTTGAATACAAAAAAACTATTCTAAATTGGCTTCAAGAGCAAAATTTCCAAACAGCTGATTTTGGCCCATATACTCCTGCACCAATAGATTATCCCGACACAGTGCATCCATTGGCAATTGCAGTTGAAAAGAAAGAATATGATTTTGGAATTTTAATTTGTGGGAGTGGAAATGGTGTTTGTATGACAGCTAATAAACATCAAAATATTAGGGCTGGTTTAGTATGGGATCCAGAAGTAGCAAAATTAATACGATTACATAATGATGCCAACATTATATGTTTGCCCGCCCGATTTATAAGTATTGAAATTGCATTAGATTGTGTTAAATATTTCATCAATACAACTTTTGAGGGCGGAAGACACGCAAATAGAGTCTCAAAAATATCTTGCTAAGTCTTTACTTTTAAGATATTTAGGTACGAAATTTGCTGAAAAATATTTGAATAAGACGTTATTTCAACAAATTATTGCATTAAAAGCAACCTTTTAGCAAAAAATAACGTCTAATAGTGTAATAATATTGATATTTATTTCTATTTTTGTAATTATTGTGTATTTGATAATTTTATTTTTTCACTATTAATGAAATTTACATTCAAAGTCTTATCTCTTTTGACAACTATACTTCTGGTTGGGGGATACGGTTTTGCACAAAAAAACTCAGAAAATTCAAGATTAACCATAGGACAAAATCCGAAAAGTTCTTTATTTACCAATAATTTAGTTTCTCCAAATTCTAAACTTCCAAAAGAAATTAAATTAAATAATAAGCCTTCTTTTACTCAATTCTACAGGGATTTAATTATTAGCAACCCTTCAAAAAATACAATCCCTAAAACAGTAGCTCAAGTAACTTCACAAGAAACTTCTACTGAAAAGTTATTTAAAAACGAAAAAATTACAATTTCCAATATATATCCAAATCCTGCTAACGATTTTGCTAATATAGATTATAAAATTGTTGGAAGTTTTAATTCAGCCTATGTAAGTTTTTTTAATTTACTAGGAACTCAAATTGCAGAATTTGATTTACAAAAAAATTCAGACAAATTGAAAATTGCTACAACTAATTGGGATTCTGGAATTTACATGTACCAATTGGTAATTGATGGAAAGAAAATTGCTACCAAAAAACTTTTGGTTAGACATAATTAAATTTCTTAATCAAATTTTATTATCCTATCACCGTTTATCTAAAACACTTTTGTACTTTTGCGGAATGAAATTATACTATTCAAGATTATTTATTGTCTTCGTAAGCCTGAGTTCTTTACTATTTTCTTGTTCTAAAAAATTCAATAAATTACAGAAAAAAGGCACAATAGATGAAAAATATTTAGCTGCTATATCCTATTATGAAAAAGCAGACTATTACAAAGCTGGTATTTTATTGGAAGAGATTACTCCATTATTAAAAGGAGACAGCACAGCTGAAAAAGCGCAATTTTATAATGCTTATTGCAATTATTATCAAGGCCAATTTCAAATGAGTTCTTATTTATTTAAGACTTTTTATGCAACTTATGCCAATAGCCCCTTTGCAGAAGAAGCATTCTATATGAATGCCTATTCCATGTTTAAAGATTCTCCTCCTCACAATCTTGATCAAACAAGTACTTTAACGGCAATAGACGCTCTCCAAACTTTTATAAATACTTTTCCTGAAAGTAAATATGCTGCTGCTTGTACAAAAGATTTGAAAGATCTGAGATTCAGGCTTGAGCTAAAATCATATGACAAAGCAAAGCAATATTTTAAAACTAGAGAGCCTTCTTTTGGGGGTAGAAGCAACTATAAAGCTACAGTTATAAGTGTTGAAAATTTTAAAAAAGATTTTCCTGATTCTAAATTTAATGAAGAATTATCATATATTCAAATTATTGCACAGTATGAATTAGCTAATGTTAGCTTTTACTCGAAACAAAAAGAAAGATTCAATGAGGCAATAAAATATTATGAAATTTATATTGATAAATACCCTGCAAGTAAATATTTAAAAGATCTTCAAAAAACCTATGACAATTCTTTAAAAGGACTAAAAGAAGTAGCTAAAATAGAAAAGCAAATAGAAGAAGCAAAAATAAAAGCTGAAAAAGAAAAGGAAGATTTAAAAAAAATTGAAACAAAGAAAAAAGAAGAAAAGATTGAAGTAAAGATTTAAAGTACAAATCTATTTTTTCTCTTATAAATTTTATACCTTTGCAAATTATTTTTGATATTAATACAATTTAAATAGATAATCATGGCAATCAATGCATCCATAGTTACGCGTGATACTGACGTTCTGGCTCATAAAACAGGTAATATCTATCAATCGATATTCGTAGTTTCTAAAAGAGCCCAACAAATAGCTATTAAAACAAAAGAAGAATTAACTCAAAAATTAAGTGAATTTGCTTCAAGTGTTGATAACTTAGAAGAAATATTTGAAAACCGCGAACAAATAGAAATTTCTAAGTTTTATGAAAGGCAACCTAAACCAACAAGCGTGGCATTGGAAGAATTTTTAAATGACCAATTGGTTGTAAAATTCAAAGATTTAGAAGAAACAATGTAAAAGTTTTACATATTTTGAAAGCCGTAATAGTTAGACTATTGCGGCTTTTTTTGTATTAAATTTTTCATAAATCTTATATTTACCTTATATTTGTAACTAAAATTCTTTTCAAATAATGATATTAAAAATCAACCTTACCTTACTATTAGTTTTAAATATTATCGTATCTAATGCACAAGAAAATAGCGTTTTAATTTTTTCCAAAACTCTTGGTTACAGACATTCATCAATTAAAGAAGGGAAAGCTTTTTTTGAAGAATTAGCAAAAAAACAAGGCTTTAAAATTGTTCTTTCAGAAAATAATAAAGATTTCAATGAAGAAAACTTGCAAAAATTTAATGCAATAGTATTCTTAAACACAACTGGAGATGTTTTAGAACCAAGTCAACAAGCCGATTTCGAAAGATACATCCAAGCAGGTGGGGGCTATTTCGGCATTCACGCTGCTTCGGACACGGAGTATAATTGGCCTTGGTATAATGACCTTATGGGAGGGTATTTTGCAAGCCATCCAGGAGGTTCTGTATCAAATGTTCAAAAAGGAAAAATGTCGGTTATTGATAAGACTCATCCAGCTACTGCCCATATGCCAGATACTTTTGAAAAAGAAGATGAATTTTACGATTTCAAATCTCTTAAAACTGATATCTTGAAGTTTCTTATTAAAGTGGATGAGAATTCATATAAAATGGGAAAAATGGGCGATTTCCATCCAATGTCATGGTATCATGAATTTGATGGAGGAAAATCTTTTTATTCAAATTTCGGTCATACCCCAGAAACATTTAGTGAACCTTTGATGGTAACACATTTCCAGGAAGCTTTGAAGTATGTTTGGTCTAAAAAGCTCGATTATACTAAATGTAAAACAAAAAGAGCACCCGAAGAAAATAGATTTACCCGAACGAATCTCATAAAAAACCTAGATGAGCCCACTGAATTAGCCATTATGCCAAATGGAAAAGTTTTATTTGTAGAAAGAAAAGGAGCTATAAAAATATGGAATCCCGAAAAAGAAACTTTTAAAAATGTAGGTCAATTAAATGTATACAATAAATTTGAATATGGTTTAATGGGCGTAGGTATTGACCCTAATTTTGAGAAAAATAATTGGGTTTATTTTTATTATTCACCAGAGACAGACCAACATAGTGATCAATTTCTAAGTAGGTTTACTTATGATCAAAATGCAGATACCGTTCTTTATAATACTGAGAAAGTTATTTTAAGAGTTCATGCCAAAAGAGTAGATTGCTGCCATACTGGCGGTTCTATTGATTGGGACGCAAAAGGAAATCTATTTCTTTCTACCGGAGATGACACCAATCCTTTCGCTTCGGATGGATATGCTCCTATTGACTTTAGGGAAGGAAGGCAAGGCTGGGATGCATTAAGTACATCTGGAAATACCAATGACTTAAGAGGCAAAATTCTAAGGATTAAACCAAATGATGACGGCACCTATAGTATTCCTGAAGGAAATCTTTTTCCTATTGGATTTGAAAAAACTAGGCCCGAAATTTTTGTTATGGGAAACAGAAATCCATATCGAATATCAGTTGATAAAAAAAATGGATATCTATATTGGGGGGAAGTTGGACCTGATGCTGGAAAAACTAATGAAAAACGAGGACCAGAAGGATTTGTAGAGTTTAATCAAGCTAAAAAACCTGGAAACTACGGGTGGCCCCTTTTTGCGGGAAATAATTTTGCATACAATGCTTATAACTTTGAAACTAAAGAAAGCGGCGAAAAATTTAATCCTGAAAAACCAATAAATAATTCAAGTCATAACACTGGATTAACCAACCTACCTCCTACCCAAAAACCAATGGTTTGGTACGGCTATGGGGATTCAAAAGAATTTCCATTAATGGAAAAGGGTGGCGCTAATCCGATGGGCGGTCCAGTTT
>DAIQBE010000278.1:0-5125 GCA_036781325.1 Leadbetterella sp.
AATTTGAAGGTAATAAATGATAACTTGTCCTAAATTTTTTGTGAATATTTAAATTCAAAATTCAAAAAATTTTTTTTAGATACTATACCTATTTTTTGATCATTAAGACCTTAACAACCATCAAATATCAGCAGAAATAAATGAATTATCCCCATCTTTTTGAACCGCTTAATCTTGGATTTACTACTTTAAAAAATCGAATTTTAATGGGTTCGATGCATACAGGTTTGGAGGAGAGTAAAAATGGTTTTGAAAAACAAGCCGCTTATTTTGCAGAAAGAGCCAAAGGCGGTGTTGGACTTATTGTGACTGGTGGTGTAGCACCAAATAGAGCGGGATGGACTGGACCATTTGCTAGTAAACTTTCAACGAAATCAGAAGCCAAACAGCACAAAATAATCACAGAGGCTGTTCATAAAGAAGGAGGGAAAATATGTTTACAGATACTACATACTGGAAGATATGGCTATCATCCTTTGGCTGTTGCTCCCTCGGCCATTAAATCTCCAATTTCACCATTTAAACCTTGGGAACTAAGTAAAGGTGGTATAAAAAGAACAATCAATGACTTTGCGAATTGTGCCCTTTTGGCTCAAGAAGCGGGATACGATGGAGTAGAAATTATGGGTTCCGAGGGTTATCTAATTAACCAATTTATTGTTTCAAAAACTAATAAAAGAACCGACGAATGGGGAGGTTCTTATGAAAATAGAATAAAGTTTCCCATTGAAATAGTTAGGAAAGTAAGAGAAACCGTTGGGAAAAACTTTATAATTATTTACCGTCTTTCTATGTTAGACTTGGTGGAGGATGGGTCAACTTGGGAAGAAGTGGAATTTTTGGCAAAAGAAATTGAAAAAGCAGGTGCCACAATTATAAACACAGGTATTGGATGGCATGAAGCTCGCGTTCCGACAATAGCTACTATGGTGCCAAGAGGTGGATTTAGTTGGGTAACAAAACGCTTAATGGGGAAACTTTCAATTCCATTGATAACCACAAATAGGATAAATATGCCGGATGTGGCAGAAAAAATATTGGTCGATGGGCACGCCGATATGGTCTCAATGGCCAGACCTTTTTTGGCAGACCCCGAGTTTCCAAATAAAGCATTGGAAGGAAGAACAGACGAAATTAATACGTGTATTGCTTGTAACCAAGCTTGTCTAGATCATGTATTTGCCCGAAAAACAGCCAGTTGCTTGGTAAACCCAAGAGCTTGTAATGAATTAGAAATAAATAGTTTGCCCACCCTTATAATAAAGAAAATAGCCGTAGTGGGTGCTGGCCCAGCTGGACTATCATGTGCTGTAACATTAGCACAGCGTGGACACGAAGTGCATTTGTTTGAAGGGCAAAATACCTTGGGTGGTCAATTTAACATAGCGAAGGAAATTCCCGGGAAAGAAGAATTTACGGAAACACTACGTTATTATACTCGACAAATGGAGATTCACAAAGTCCACATTCATTTAAATACTATTTTTAACGAATCTCTTGTAAACGATTTTACAGAAATTGTGGTGGCCACAGGCGTGAGTGGCCGAAAAATGAATATTGAAGGAGAAGATCACCCAAAAGTACTGACTTATACCGAAGTTGTATTAAACAAAAAACCGGTTGGTCATAAAGTTGCTATAATTGGAGCAGGTGGAATAGGATTTGATGTAGCCGAATATTTAACACATTCAGAAAGTGTTACGATTGAGGACTTCATGGAGGAATGGGGAGTAGATATGGCTTATAAAAATAGAGGAGCATTAATGGAAATTGAACCAACTAAATCCCCAAGAGAGGTTTTCTTATTACAGCGTTCCAAAGGAAAGTTGGGAGAGCGTTTAGGCAAAACAACAGGATGGATCCATCGCTCTGCTTTAAAAATGAAAAGAGTAAAAATGATTAGCGACGTTGGCTATCAAAAAATTGATGATGCTGGCTTGCATATTACAATAGCTGGAGTTCCACAATTATTAGAAGTAGATAATGTGGTAGTGTGTGCAGGGCAAGTTTCTAATAATCAACTCTATAATAAATTAAAAGAAAATTTCAAGTCGGTTCACTTAATCGGAGGAGCCTTAGAAGCTGGGGATTTAGATGCAAAAAGAGCCATAGAACAAGGTGTAAAATTGGGAATTTCCCTTTAATAAAATTCTTATTTTTTGAGTAGAATTGGCAAAAAAGCTCTTCCTTTAAAAAGCTACCTGAGCAACACCATTCTTTTACTTAAAACACCTTCGGAGGTTTCTAAAGAATAAATATATACCCCTGACCCCAAGCTTGAATTTAACAAGGTAATACTATGGCTACCCTCATTTTTGTATTCTTCAATTAATGTACTAATTTTCCGTCCCATTAAATCGGTTATTCTTAAAGTTGCTTTGCCCGCTTTAGCTAAGCGAAAGTCAATTTGAGTGGTTTCAGAAAAAGGATTGGGATAGTTTTGAGACAACTCGTTTCTATTTGTTTTTTCAGCAATTAAACTTGTCACTACTAAAACAGAAGCTGGACTAGAAGCAGGGCTTTCATTATTTAAGCGATCTAAGGCGGTAAGCAGATAGGTATAGCTAGTTGCCAAAGGGGAAATTTCAGTATCAAAAAAGGCGGAAGTATCTTTTGGAATAATAGTTCTTATTGCGGCAGATTTTGAAATATCTATCATTTCGTTGTTTGCAAATCTATAGATAACATACCCTTTTATTTTGTCAAATTCCGATGTTCCACTCGGTGATTTTGACCATTGCAACTGTAATCCTGAGTTTGTGAGACTAACTTTTAGGTTTTGGGGAGCCGCAGGAGACACAGGGTCTTTCCATTGCATAGTTGGTAGCAGAGCAGGAGTTCTATAAATTTTAGTAGTTAAAGAATCTCTAAATCCTAATGGGTTTTTATTAATGGAAGTGGTATTATAAAAAATCCCTCCCTGCACATTTACCGTATTTCTAGCCAATTTTATTTGAGTAGGCATCTGATTTGGAACTTGCCATGCCTGTGAATCTGCGGCATTAATTCGATAAGCAGCATGACCAATATATAAATGTCTCCCAAAAGTATTATTTGCCCACCAGGGTAGAAGGATTGAATAATCGGCTACAGCAAAGCCCGTATTCCAATAAATCTGTGGTGCTATATAATCAATCCAAGCATTTTGAAGCCAGATTCGAGCATCACAATAAATATCCGAATATCCTTGTAAACCATTCGTGGCAGAGCCTAATGGTTGAGAGGAAGTTTTATTTTGCCAAATACCAAAAGGAGAAATCCCAAACTTCACCCATGGTTTTTTCAGTTTTAAACTATCCGAAATAGTCTTTATTAAAGTATTTACATTATCTCTTCTCCAGTCTGCTTTGTTTAAAATTCCACGTGAATTTTTGGCATACGTAGCCGAATCATTTAACGTTTGGCCAGCTACTGGATAGGGATAAAAGTAATCGTCGAAATGTACGCCGTCAATATCGTAGGTATTACTCACTTCTAAAACTACCTGAGTAACATGCTTTATTACCTCAGGATTTCCTGGATCAAGCACCCGAAGATTTCCATATGCTAAAAGCCAATCTGGCCGAATATTAGCGATATGTTTAGGATCTAAAACAGACGTTGTAATGTTTGCAACTGCTCGGTAGGGATTAAACCACGCATGAAATTCGATTCCTCTTTTTTTACATTCATTAATCATAAATGCCACAGGATCGTAAAATGGCTCTGGGGCTTTGCCTTGTTTTCCAGTAAGAAATTCAGACCATGGAGCAAATTTTGAAGGATAAAAAGCATCTGCATTCGTTCTTATCTGCACCATGACGGCGTTGATTCCTGCTTGTTTATGAAGGTCTAATAATTTAATGAATTCGGCTTGCTGTTGAGCGCTTGAAAGAGTTTTACTCGAGGGGTAATCTATATTACTAACGGTGGCTATCCACGCTCCACGAAACTCTCTTTTAGGATTTTGAGCTAAGGTGGCAAACACAATAAAAAAAGAAAACAATAGGGTAAAAATTCTATTCATTAAAGGGAAGAAAAGCGCAAATGTAATAGATTCCTATTGAATTAATAATTTTGGCAAATGTTTTATTTTTTCACATCTTGCATTATTATTAGGCACAACTCGTTTCGATGCTTGCCAATTGAGCTTATTCACATTTAAATCTTAACATTCACTTTTTTTAAAATGCAAAAACTTACCCTCCTTTTCCTTTTTGTTTGTGTAGTCTATTTCAAAGCCAATGCACAAGTTAATTTTCAAGAATTTGGTACATTTAAAGAAGTTTTGACCATGGCCAAATCAAAGAAAAAATTAATATTTATTCAAGTTAAGTCTTTGGAATGTGATCAATGCAATATTGTTGCAAAAAAGGGATTATCCAGTACTTCTTTAAAAGAAAAATTTGAATCTAATTTTGTTTCTTTGGAAACGAGTCCCGATCAATCAATTTACAATGAAATAGTTGAATCTTTACATATAGAAGACCAAAAAATGGGGTCATTGTTTTTTGATGAGGAGGGATATCTCCTTGTAAGTATGGCGTCAACCCATTCAAGTGCCATAATTTACCTAGAAAACGCAGATCAAGCAATTCAACTCTCAAAGAATAATCCAATAAAAGAGTTAGAAAGCTTTTATCTTAAAAATCCAAATGACAAAGACCTATTGAAAAAACTAATTACCAAAAAAAATGCAGCCAACTTTAACACAGACAAATTACTTGAAAAGTACATAGAAATACACACTATCAAAGACTTTTGTACTTTAGAAAATGCTAAACTTATTTTAGAACAAGGTCCAGCTTTAGAAAGTAAAACTAGGAAGTTTATGAATGCTTGCTTTTCTAATAAGGAAATCGATAGTTTATTTAATTCTTATTCGTCTGAGAAAAGATCTAAAATTAACCAAAAAACTATTAATGCTACCAACAAAGTGGCCATTCAAAATAAAAATAAAAATTTAGCACTACAACTAAGTAATTTTATAGCAAACTCATATGGAAAGAACTATGAAAGAGCAAATATAGAAAGAGGTTCTTATCTCTTGAATTTTTACTATAAGATAAAAGACACTGTAAATTTCAATACCCAAGCAGCAAATTATTGTGATAATTCGCTAATGAGAATACCCGTAGACACATTG
>DAIQBE010000279.1:0-5115 GCA_036781325.1 Leadbetterella sp.
AGACAAGAAGCTTATCTATGTAGCCAACGGAAACAGTGATTATATTTCAGTGATAAATGCCGATACACATGTGGTAATAGATTCTATTGAAGTTGGGCTTTTTAGTCATAGAAAAGAGTTTGTGGGCTCCTCTCCCAACGGGCTGGCTATCAATGCGGATGGTTCGGTATTGTATGTGGCCAATGGATTAGATAATGCCATTTGTGTGGTAGACTTAAAGAAAAAATCTAATGGAAAAAATTATACTATAAACGGGTTCATTCCAACAGAAGCCTATCCCTCCGCCATCGTTTTGGATAGTAATAAAATGGTTGTTTGCAATTTGGAATCCATTGGAGCTAGGGCTATAAATGATACTGAATTTGAAGATAAAAATTCTAAAAGAAAAATAAAGGCTTTTAATTCTCATAAACAAATGGCTTCTATTTCGTTTATCGATTTGCCAAACCAAGCTCAATTGGATGGGCTTACCGAAAAAGTTAAAAAGCTAAATTTATCCTACCGAATGGAACTTACCGCCAGAGCTCCTCGGCCAAATATAGCTCCAGTACCTGTTCCTGAACGTATAGGAGAGCCTTCGGTTTTTAAACATGTGCTCTATATTATCAAAGAAAACAGAACGTATGATCAGGTTTTTGGGGATTTACCAGAAGGAAGAGGCATGAAATCGCTGTGTATTTTTGGTGATTCAGTTACGCCTAATCAACATAAATTGGTCAAAGATTATTTTCTGATGGACAATTACCATGTGTCTGGTAAAAGTTCAGCAGAAGGGCATCATTGGGCCTCGGCTGGCATGGTGACAGACTACACTGAAAAGTCGGTAAGGGCTTGGTTTCGTAGTTACCCGCATGTGCTTTATGATGCAATGGTATACAACAAAAATGGTCTCATTTGGAATAATGCTTTAGATCATGGTAAAACAGTAAGAATTTATGGTGAAGCTTGTGAGTTTCATTATGATGATGGGAAAAAGTATGATTGGAAAACCCTTTTTGACAAACGCAAGAACAATGATTTGGGAGATTTTAAATATCATAGCACCACCACTATTTCAAGAATTAGGCCCTTTTTGTCCCAGACATTTCCTGGTGGTGACGATGAAACGGTCTCGGATCAAATGCGAGCTGACGATTTTATTAGAGAACTAAAAGAAACTGAAGCCAAAGGAGGAGATCTACCAAATTTGATGGTTATGGCATTGCCAAATGACCATACGGCAGGTACAAACCCAAGTTTTCCTACGCCAAAAGCCATGGTAGCTGACAACGATTTGGCCGTGGGAAGAATAGTGGAGGCAATAACTAATAGTAAATTTGCGAAAAACACTGTGATTTTTATTTCAGAAGATGATTCTCAGGCAGGCTGGGATCATATTTCCTCTTATCGAACCACCGGGCTTATCATTAGCCCCTATAACCGCCTACAAAAAACAGTGACTACCCAATACAATCAAACCTCCATGTTACGTACAATAGAACAAATATTGGGTTTGCCACCAATGAATGTTATAGACGCTACTGCTCTTCCGATGTTTGACTGTTTCAGTAAAAAACCTGATTTTTCTTTTAAATATAAACATCTCATAAATCTGACTCCCTTAGATCAAATGAATCCTTCCAGAAATAAGCTTTCTGGCAAAGCTTTAAAACATCATGATCAGTCTATTCAATACGCATTTCAAGAAATTGATAGAGGACACGACGATTTGTTGAACAAAATTCTTTGGTTTTCGGTAAAAGGGAATAAAAAATATCCTTCGAAATTGGCTGGAAAAGAAGAAGAGGAGGAGGATTGAATTAGATACATTTTTTTACCAGTAAAATTTATCCGATAAACTCAATTAAAATTAGGATTTCAGTATACAGCGTGGAGAAGTGGAATAATTAGTTTAATATCAAACGGGATAGTTGCTGTAAAGCTATTTCTTGCTAACAATTTAATAATAATCAAATAGCTATCTTCTACTTAATTTTGTCTTTTAAAATTTAAATATTAAATTGAAATACTTCTTATTTGTACAATAAAATCTCTATTATGAAAAAAACAATTTTGCTTTTGATTGCATCTTTTTCATCCATGGCTCAAACCCAATATGAAATAACCCCACCTGCAGGTAGGCTGCCCGCTAGGGTTCAAAAAGGTGGCACTGGTATTTTGCCAAATGGGAGATTTATTACCCCATTGGGCAAACAATATATTACAGCCCCGCATCCATTTGGTTTAATTTTAAGTAAAGATGGAGATATAGCAATTACCTCAAATTCGGGAACTAATCCGTTTTCTATACAAATAATAAAGGGTCTAAAATCAGGGAAAATTATTCAAAAACAAATACCAGAAGGAGTTAAAACCGAAAACGGAATTTTAGAGGCTTGTTTCATGGGTTTAGCCATAAATAAAACTAAAACAATAGTGTATGTCTCTGGAGGAAACACGAACAAAGTTCATCTTTTTAATGTAAACACAGGCAAAAAATTAGGTACAATCAATTGCAGTGTGAAAAACAATTTTGTAGATTACTCAGACGGTTATTTAGGCGATATGGTTTTGACCGAAGACGAAAAATATCTTTTCGTGGCCGACCAGCTTAACTTCAGAATAGGAGTAATAGACATGCTTACTCGAAAACTTATTGCAAACATACCTACGGGTAGGTATCCGTTTGGATTGACACTTACTCCCGACCAAAAAAACCTGATTGTAGCTAATGTGGGTGTCTTTGCATACAAACCTTTTACCGATGTAAATCCTAAGGACCTAAAAAATACTGGGCACAAATGGATAGCCAGTACATATGGATCCAAAGAAATGATAGAAGGCAAGCCGGAGGAAGGTATTTTGCCATTAGGAGACCCCAATGTTGATGAAGCTTTTTCAGTTTGGTGGTATGATGTTACCAAATACACTAGTAAATCAAAAGTTGACCCAGTAAAAAACATAAAGAAAGTTAAAACAGGCTTTCTTGTGGGTCAAAAAATAGAGGATTTTGAAGCTGTTGGTGGAAGTAGTCCCAACTCGGTAGTAGCTACCAACGATAAAATTTTTGTTTCCAATGGCAATAACGATTGTGTGTCTGTAATTGAAATAAAAACAGGCAAATTGTTAAAAAATCTTATGTTAAATCCCGAACCAAGACTAGGTAATTTACGTGGTTTAATACCTTTTGGAGTAGCCCTTTCTCCGGACCAAAATAGACTTTATGTAGCATTGGCTGGAATAAATGCTTTAGCGGTAGTCGATGCAAATTCTTTAGAAATAAAAGGATATATACCCACTGCGTGGTTTCCTAGTAAACTCAAAGTTACGCCCGATGGCAAACAACTAATTGTAGCAAATGCAAAGGGATTTGGAAGTGGCCCAAATGGTGGCAGCACGTTTAAAATGGAAGCCGAGGGAAGCTATATTGGCAGTTTAATGAAAGGCGTTGTCTCAGTCTTTGATATTCCAACCGATATGGAACTAAAATCACTAAGCCAAAAAGTAATAGACAATAATTATACGTTTACGCCAATTGCCGAAGTAAAAAAAGAAGCCGATAAAGTAATTCCAATCAAGCCACTAGAGGGTTCAGAAAACATTAAACATATCGTGTTTATTTCGAAGGAAAACCGAACATACGATGAGGTTTTTGGACAATTGGAAGGAGGAAATGGCGAAGCAGAAATGGCCAGGTTTGGGATGAACCGAACGGTAAGAAACAGAAAAGGTGATTCTACGGTTCAACACGCAAGAATAATGCCTAATCACCATGCTTTGGCAAAGCGTTTTGCTATTTCTGATAATTTCTTTTGTGATTCTGATGTTTCCGCAGATGGCCACCGTTGGTTAGTAAACACTTACCCTAACGAATGGGTAGAAACCAATACAGCTGCTTCCTATGGAGGCAAAAGGAGCATGAAAGACTCTTCAAATGCACCTGGAAATTGGTCTATTTATGGCTCTGCTGGTAGTATTTACCCAGAAGATTATAACGAGGGTGGAGCTTTATGGGACCACATGGACAGAAACAAAAAAGACCTTTTCAATTTTGGTTTTGGGGTAGAAATGGCAGGAGCATATTCAGACAGCACCATGAAATATACAGGAGAATTATACACCATTAACTATCCTATTTCGGCTCCACTTTTTAACAAATCCTCTAAAACATTTCCAACTTACAACATGGCCATTCCCGACCAATTTAGGGCGGACGAATTTATAAGAGAATTTAAAGAAAGGTGGGGAAATGGAGGATTACCTTCTCTAATAACTTTACAATTACCCAATGATCATGGCTCAAAAGAACGCCCGAAAGCGGGATGGCTGTTTCAAGAAAGTTATATGGCAGATAATGACCTGGCATTGGGCCGTACTATAGAGTTTTTGTCGAAAACTCCCTATTGGAAAAACATGCTCGTAATAGTAACTGAAGATGATCCTCAAGGGGGTGTGGATCACGTAGATGCACACAGGAGTTTGCTGATGGTGATGTCGCCGTATGCCAAGAAAAACTATGTGGGCAATGTGCATTATAGTTTTGGGAGTATTTTTAAGACATTTTGGAAGATATTTGGCATTCCATATCTCAACCAATACGATGCAAGTGCTGCAGACCTCCGTGATTTGTTTACTAACACACCAGATTTTACCCCTTTTAATGCTTTGGCTCCAGACCTCCGAATTTTTAATCCTCAAAAAGCATTGGACCCTTTCGATGAAAAATTTGATTGGAAAGCCTTTAACGAATCGGAAGAATTAGACCGGACAGAAACTATGCAAAAACGCCGAGCTGAAGACGATAAGCATGAGAAAAAGAACAATTAAAAGAATGAAAAATCAAAAAGTCTTTCTGAACTTATTCAAAAACATTGCACTTCTAGAGCAAGAATCAATTTTAAATCCAAAAAACTAAATAGACATTTTGGCGAAATGAACGGTTTGTCGCACGATTTTGCAAAATGGCTAAAACGAGCATCGAAATACTCTATCAAGATAGGTTTGCAAATGATTGGATATTGGTATGCGCATGAAAGTAAAAACAAGAAAACAAAGTTGATATTAAACAATTAGTAATAATGGGGACGATTTCTCCTATTATATACTAGCTATTCTGGCTTTTTAAACAAAATGTTA
>DAIQBE010000280.1:0-2219 GCA_036781325.1 Leadbetterella sp.
CCTGCACCTGCCAAATTCCCAATATTAAAGACTAAACCTCCTAATAATATTAATAAGGCCAAAAAATTTCCTAAATTAGGAAGAAGCGAATTTCCAACTTCTTGAGCTCTTAAATTAGAAATGGTTAGGATTCTCCAAATACTGACTTGAGCAATAATATCAATGGCAATTGAGCAAACAATAACGAATCCAAAATTTTCCAACAGTCTCTGAGTAAAAACCGTGGTTTGGGTTAAAAACCCTGGCCCGATTGCCGAAGTTGCCATTAGAAAAGCAGCCCCAACAAGTACAGAATTATTCTTTTTCAATTTTTAATGTTAAATAAATTAATTTTTCGTAATCAAAACTATACAATATTCGGATATAGAGAAGGTGGCTTATAAAGTTTCTTAAATTTACATTTTGGTCTATTCAATGCACGAAGTTATCCACTTAATTAAAAAATATCGCAATTATTGACTTAAATTTAATTTTAGAAAAGTTAAATACTTAATTATTTACAATTTTATGCGTCCAATATTAATTGCTGCTGTTGTTTTAATACTTTTAGTTTTAGGCAAACTATTTTTATTTAATGATAAAACAGAAAAAAAGTCTGACGGTCCTGGAGGTGGAAAATCTGCCGGTAAGGGAGGCGGAAAAGGAGGAGATAGTAAACCAATTAAAGTAAATACTATTTTAGTTAGTATAGACAACTCTGATAAAATGGTTTTTTCTTCTGGAAGTACTGTTCCTAATGAAGAAGTAGACCTAAAAAGTGAAATATCAGGAAAAATTGTTTCTCTTAACTTACCAGAAGGTGCTGTTGTTCAAAAAGGTCAATTAATAGCTAAAATTAAAGATGATGATCTAGTGGCTCAATTGAAAAAAATTGAAATTGAAGAAAAGTTAGCCAATCAAATTGAACAAAGACAGAAAAAACTTCTAGAAATTAACGCTATCAGTAAAGAAGAATATGAAATCTCCCAGAATAGAGTTTTTACATTAAATGCCGATAAAGAGATTTTGAAAGTTCAATTATCAAGAACTGAAATTCGTGCCCCTTTTTCTGGAAAATTAGGATTAAAAAATATTTCTTTAGGTGCTTATGTAACACCCGCCACTATCATTACCACTTTAGTTCAATATAATCCTATAAAAGTTGATTTTACTGTTCCTGAGAAATATTTATCAAATATAGGTCTGGGTAAGACTATTGATTTTCAAATTGATGGAAGCGAATCAAAATTTAATGCGAAAATAATTGCAATTGATCCCAAAATAGATGAGAACCTAAGAACATTAAAAGTAAGAGCAATTAGTCAAAATATTGGCAATAAGCTGTACCCAGGAATGTTTATTAAAGTTTTATTAAATCTAGGAAGTCAAAAATCTATAATGATACCATCTGAAACTGTTATCCCAGTAATTGATGGCAAAAAAGTATTTGTAAAAAGAAATGGTATAGTAGAAGAAATTAAAATTACAACTGGACTTAGAAATGAAAGTAAATTACAAGTGCTTACTGGATTAAGTGTAGGAGACTCACTTATTACTAGTGGATTAATGACAATTAAGGCTGGAACCCCCGTATTTACAAAAAACTAATAAAATGTCAATTTCAACTTTATCAATTAAACGTCCGGTTCTGGCAATTGTCATGAACTTGTTAATCTTACTTTTTGGTTTTATTGGATATCAATTCCTAGGAGTAAGGGAATATCCATCTATTGACCCACCCATAGTAAGCGTTAGTGCCAGTTATCCTGGAGCAAATGCAGATATTATTGAATCACAAATCACAGAACCTCTTGAAAAATCACTTAATAGTGTAGAGGGGATTCGTTCTATAAGCTCCTCTTCTAACCAAGGCTCTTCCAGTATTTCAATAGAATTTAATTTAGGAGTAAACATGGAAAAAGCCGCCAACGATGTTAGAGACAAAGTCTCTACGGCGGTATCTCAATTGCCAAAAGACCTTGACGGATTACCCAGTGTACGAAAAGCTGATGCTAATTCAGAGACAATTCTATCCCTATCCTTAGAAAGCACAAGTAGAAATTTACTTGAATTATCTGATTATGCCGAAAATGCAATTTCTCCAAGACTAGAAACTATTGAAGGAATCAGTGAAGTAAGAGTTTGGGGACAGAAAAAATATGCAATGAGAATATGGATGGACCCTGAAAAAATGGTGTCCTTGGGTGTTACTTCTCAAGACGTTAAAGCAGCGCTTGACA
>DAIQBE010000280.1:2229-5098 GCA_036781325.1 Leadbetterella sp.
AGAGAAAATGTGGAATTACCATCTGGAAAGCTTCAAGGAAATAATACAGAATTAGTTGTAAAGACAATTGGTAGATTCACAAATGAAGAGGATTTTAACAATATGATTGTTAGAAATGTGGATGAACGCGTAGTAAGATTAAAAGATATAGGATATGCAGAAATAGGCGCTGAAAATTTGGAAACAATAATGAGATGGAATGGACAGCCTCAGGTTGGTATTGCCATTTCTCCTCAGCCAGGAGCCAATTACCTAGATATAGCCAAAGAAGTTTATAAAAGAATAGAAGAAATAAAAAAAACGCTTCCTCCAGACTTAAAATTAGGAACAATTTTAGATTATACGGTATTCGTAAGAAAATCAGTTGAAGAAGTTGCAGAAACAGTTTTAATAGCTGTTTTACTTGTTATAATTATTATCTTCTTGTTTTTCAGAGATTGGATTGTCGCCATTAGACCTTTAATAGATATTCCTGTATCATTAATCGGCACTTTCTTTATTATGTATTTATTTGGTTTCTCTATAAATGTTTTAACCTTATTAGCCATTGTCTTGGCAACTGGATTAGTGGTGGATGACGGAATTGTAGTGACAGAAAACATTTTCAAAAAAATTGAGGAAGGAATGAATCCAATTGAAGCTGCTGTAAAAGGTTCTAATGAAATTATTTTTGCAGTTCTATCTACTTCCATTACCCTAGCCGCAGTATTTCTTCCTGTAATTTTTATGGAAGGTTTTGTAGGAAAACTATTTAGAGAATTCGGAATTGTACTTTCATCAGCGGTATTAATTTCTGCATTTGTTTCCCTAACCCTTACTCCAATGCTAAATGCATATTTGAATAGGAAAGTAGCTAAAAAAACCAAATTCTATGTAATGACAGAACCATTTTTTGTCAATATGGAAAAAACTTATTTGAATAGCCTTGGGAATTTTGTAAAGAAAAAATGGATGGTTTTGCCAATTATGATAGTAATCTTTGGAATGGTTTATTTCTTTTGGGGAAAATTAAACGCTGAATTAGCTCCTTTAGACGACAGGAGTAATCTGCAAGTTTCATTTCTTGGGCCTGAAGGATCTTCCTACGAATACATGGATAATTTTATTCAAAAAGCGGCAAAAGTCATGAAAGACTCAGTGCCTGAGGTTAGAGGTTTAATGACCATGACAGCACCTTCTTTTAGAGGTTCTGGAGCATCAAATACTGGTTTTGCTAGAATTGCTTTGGTTGAAAAAGATGAAAGAAAAAAATCTCAAGCAGAATTAAATGAAAGAATGAACAACTTGTTAAAAAAATTACCAGAAGCAAGAGCATTTGTAAATCAACAACAAACTATTGCAGTCAATAAACGTGGCGGTTTACCTGTTGGATATGTAATCCAAGCACCTGATTTTGAAAAGCTTAGAGTCTATTTACCTAAATTTATGGAATTAGTACAAAAAGATCCTACGTTTACCGTTTCAGATGTAGATCTTAAATTTAGTAAGCCAGAATTGTCAATAAAAATAGATAGAGAAAAATCTAAAAGTCTGGGTGTAACTGTTGCGGATGTTGCTCAAACGATGCAATTAGCATTTTCAGGACAAAGATTCAGTTATTTTACCATGAATGGCAGGCAATATCAAGTTATTGGACAATTTGATAAAAAAGATAGAAATGAGCCTTTTGATTTAAAAAGTATGTATGTGAAAAATAATATTGGTGGATTGGTACAATTAGACAATATTGTTTCAGTTGAAGAAAATAGCAGCCCACCTCAACTATATCATTATGACCGCTATTTGAGTGCAACAGTATCTGCAGGATTAGCTCCTGGAAAGAGTATTAGCGATGGTATAAAAGCAATGGACGACATTCGTGACAAACTGAATGATGAGAAAATAAAAACCGCCTTAACTGGATCTTCAAGAGATTTTGCGGAAAGTTCTTCCAATACACTCTTTTCATTTGGCTTAGCTTTAATTCTTGTTTTTTTAATTTTAGCAGCACAATTCGAAAGCTTTGTAGACCCCCTAATAATTATGTTTACTGTTCCACTAGCTATCGCCGGAGCGGTTTTCTCCCTATGGTTTTTTGATCAAACATTAAATATTTTCAGCCAGATAGGAATGATTATGTTAATCGGATTAGTAACAAAAAATGGTATTCTTATTGTAGAATTTGCTAATCAATTACGAGAAAAAGGACTTTCAAAAACTGAAGCAGCTATCCAAGCTGCCACTATGAGGCTAAGACCCATTTTAATGACTACACTCGCTACAACTTTCGGGGCCTTGCCTATTGCCTTAGCGCTAGGTTCTGCAGGAGAAAGCAGAAGGTCAATGGGTATCGTTGTAATTGGTGGTTTAATATTGTCTTTGATACTTACCTTATATGTAATTCCAGCCATGTATATTTATTTAAGCAAAAAGAAAAATTTTGAAAGAATGCATGCAATTGACCAAATGGTAGAAGCATAAAATCAAACATATAGAATGAAAAAATGTGTAATATTCCTATTTCTGGTTGTAGTAAATGTTAAATTAAAAGCCCAGACTGTTTTAAAATTAGAGGAAGCCCAAAGTATAGCCTTAGAAAAAAATTGGGGAATAAAGATTTCAGAAAAGCAAATAGAAGCAGTTGATAATCAAATTTATAAAGGGAATGCTGGAATGACTCCAATAGTGGATTGGAATGCAAGCTTTTTCAGTATTTTTAATCAAGTAAATCAACGTTTTTTTGATGGAAGAGAAATCAATAGGTTCGGTAGGTCAATAACTCCTTTAACTAATGTGAACCTTTCTTGGGTGTTGTATGATGGTAGAAGGATGAATGCTGTTATGGAAAGGTTAAAGTCTACAGGGCAACAGAGTAGAATTCAAAATCAGT
>DAIQBE010000281.1:0-5097 GCA_036781325.1 Leadbetterella sp.
TTCAAAGATTGAATAATTTTTTGATGAAAAGCAATTCGTAAACTTTTAGGAAAATGAGCAAAAAACAAGCCTATAATATCAAATTGACCGTTTTCTGAAGAAAATTCTGCAACATTCAAAACCTCATATTTTATTGAAACTCCATACTTTTGAGCTAACTTCATAGTTTTATTCCTAGCTTCCTCGCTATGATCAAAGGCCGTCACATCCCAACCTTTTTGGGCAGCATAAACAGCATTTCTGCCTTCGCCTTCGGCAGGAAGAAGTATTTTTCCAACTGAAAGTTTATCTAGCTGTTTTTTAAAGAAAGTATTTGGCTTTATACCATAGGCATAGGTCTCTTCTTTGTAGCGAGCGTTCCAAAAGTCTTTCAATTAGATCTAAATTTGTTTACAACCTCTTCTAATTGTTTTTTCTGCACTACACCCGACTGTCGCCATTTTAATTGTCCATTTTGGAATAAAACGAGTGTAGGCACTCCTTGAATTCGATACGCTTGTGCCGCTGCTGGGTTTTTATCTACATCTATTTTTAATACTCGTACTCGGTCACCCATTTGGGTAGCAAATTCTTTTAAAATAGGTGACATGGTTTTGCATGGCCCACACCATTCTGCAAAAAAATCTACCAAAACGGGCGTTTCTCCTTTTATTATTTCAGCAAATGATTGACTTTTTTCCATATTATCTTAATTATTTAATCTCCTCAAAAGTAGTATTTTCTAATTTGAGATTTGTTGACTTTATTCTGGTAGAAGGCAAGGTACCACATGCACCGCTAGAACAACCCATATTTAAAACTGCTTGTACTATGAACCATGCTGACAGTAAACCCAAAACGAATTGCTGTTCTGAAATAGCCGAATATCCAATCCAAAGACCGATTCCTAAGCGAAGAAATCTCATAAAATCCCAATTCTTTAGTAATTTCATTTTGTAAAAAAAATTAATAATTTCCAATTCCTCCAGAAAGGTTAAATAACTTAGTAAAACCTAGATTTCCCATAGCCGAACATGCACTGCCACTACGATTTCCGCTTCGGCAATATACCAAATAGGTTTTGTTTTTGTCTAATTTGGTGATTTTTTCATTGAAAGTACTTCCCATTATGTCTATATTAATAGCACCCTTAATGGCTCCTTGGTTAAACTCCGCAGGAGTTCTCACATCTAAAATTACTGTAGTAGGATTTTCACTAATTAATGTTCTGGCAGCATTACCAGCTATACTTTCGTAGTTTTTTTTGGTTTTTAAAAAATCAAACATATTTTTTATTGTTTTGTTATTTATAAATTCTATTGCAAAGGTCTGAATAGAAATTAATTAATACAGTGACATAAGTTACATATCCAAAAAAAATCACGGGATTGTGGCCCGTGATTTTCAAATTATTACAATTATAAGTAGAAAATATATGTCTCTAAAATCATTCTCTCTAGTATCAAACAACCAAAGTTTTAGGTAGGTTAACAATAGTAGGACTGCTATTATTTTCTTAATAATCTGAACCTTCTAAATTGAAATAATTTCAAACTTTTATATAGCCGAATTCTATTTTATTTTCATCTGAGAATTATCGATTTCAATCTCTACTTCAAATACAAAATAAGATTTTGCCATCTAGTTTTGATTGTGTTAGAACAATCGCCACATTTCAAATTTTAAATAATTATTTCGGATGTTTTTAGTTAAACTTTCTATTGGGTCACCAGATCAGCTTCCGTCACCACTGGATTTCCCAACTTTATCCATTCATTTATGCTTCCTGAATAGTTTTTAACATTTTTAAATCCAAATTTCTTTAACAAAGAATATCCAATTGTAGCCCTGTCTCCACTTTGACAATGAATTACTAATGGCTTATCTTTACTAATTTTTTCTAGATTTTCAGGCAATGTTCCTATAAAAACATGAGGTACGCCCTCGATGTGTCCGGCCTTATATTCTGTATCATTTCTAAGATCTATAACCTGTATTTCATCGCGGTTTAAATACGTTTTAAACTCTTCAATGCCTATAATATCCGCTTTTTGTAATTCAATATCTAGCGTATTTACATCGGAAATGTATCCTAAAACATTGTCTAGGCCTATTCTCATGAGTTTACGAGTGAGGTCTTCGATTTGTTCGTCGCTGGCAACCAACATAAACTTTTCTTGGTAATTTACAAACCAACCCATCCAGGTAGCAAAAGCGTTATTTCCTTGAATGTTGATGCTATCAGGCACAAAACCCGCTGCAAAATCTACTTTATTACGGGTATCAATCAACTTGATCCCGTTGCTCATAGCTGTCTTAACTTCATCTGCCGAAAGTTTCTTTTGTTTTGGAACTTCAGTCAATAATGGCCTATCCACTTTATTGAGGTGTTTCATCATCGCAAAATACTTAGGCGGCTCTGGTTGATCTTCTAACAAGTATTTCACAAATCCTTTTTGGTCATTTTCGTGCTGAAAGGCCCAGTTTCTGATTTTTTCATATCCCACCGTTGTACTTGGAACTGCGCCTAAGGCTTTTCCGCAAGCAGAGCCGGCTCCGTGCCCTGGCCAAACTTGCAAATAGTCTGGCAAGTCTTCAAATTTCTGAATTGAATCAAACATTTGGATTGCTCCCGCTTCTTTGGTGCCTGTAAAGCCTGCCGCTTTTTCTAATAAATCAGGGCGACCAATGTCTCCTACGAATACAAAATCTCCTGTAAATAACATCACAGGCTCTAAACTCGCAGGTTTATCAGTCAATAGAAAACTGATGCTTTCGGGTGTGTGGCCAGGTGTGTGAATCACTTCTAAAGTTAGGTTTCCAACCGTAATTACACTGCCATTTTTTAAACCAACGTGATCAAACTCATACTGCCATCCTTCACCACCTTCATCAGAAAGGTACATTTCAGCCCCTGTTACAGCAGCCAATTCTCTAGAACCCGATAGAAAGTCGGCGTGAATATGGGTTTCGGTTACATGTGTAATCTTCATATTGTTTTGCTTCGCAATTTCGAGATAGGTGTCAATATCTCTTTTTGGGTCAATTACGATTGCAATGCCTGCTTTTTGGCATCCAATAAAATAGCTCGCTTGAGCTAAGCTTTTGTCATATACGTGTTGAAAAAACATAATTTTTTGAGTTTTAAATTTGGATCAAAGTTATAGTAACTGAAAAACTTTTACTGTGACATTTATTACAAAGCCACGATTTTTTTGAAATTATTTAAAGAAAACTTCTTTCACAATGATGTAAATTCCCATTACCAGCACAAACCAACCGAATGATTTTTTAAGTTTTTCGCCAGAAATAAATTTAGATAAATAGGTACCTAAAAAGATTCCCAGTACCGAAAGAGCCGTGAAGGGCAATAAGAAAGCCCAATCCACTTGGATATTTGATAAATCGCCCAAAAATCCGATGAGTGATTTGGCGGCAATAATGAGTAACGAAGTACCTACTGCCATTTTCATTGGTAAACGAGCAAAAAGTACGAGTGCGGGAATAATCAAAAATCCACCACCAGCACCAACTATTCCTGTCAACATTCCTACTAAACCACCTTCTAGGGCAATCATCGGATAGTTAAATTTCAATTCGACTGTGGCTTCTTCATTTTCATCTTTTTTGGTTTTGATCATTGAATAAGAAGCCGCTAACATAATGATAGCAAAAAATAGCATAATACCCACGTTTTTTGAAATCTCTAAACCCGAAAAAGTAAATAAAGGGTCTGGAATGGCAGGAACTAAATATTTTCTGGTTAAAAAAACAGTTGTAAATGAAGGAATTGCGAACACGAGTGCCGCACGGTAATTGACTAAATTTTTTTTCATAAAACTCGCCGAACCAACCAATGAGGTAGTGCCGACGATAAAAAGTGAATAAGCCGTGGATATAACTGGATTAATATGAAGCAAATAAACTAATACAGGTAAGGTAAGAATACTTCCACCGCCTCCAATAAGACCCAAACTTACACCGATTAAGATAGCGGCAGCAAAGCCCATTATTTCTATTGAATTCATTTTTATTTATAGTGTTTTTTATTTTAACACCACAAAAGTATCCTTTGGGAAGTTCTGGTTTAGTGATAATTGTTACAAAGCTCCAAATTGTTTTGATTTTTGGAATTCTTTTTAAAAAACTTTAATTTAAGTTTATGTCAAATAGTTCAATTTTGTTTCTAGAAAGCTTTACTCTTCCTTGTCGTTCCAGTTGTTTTAAAAGTCGAGATACAACTTCTCTGGAAGTGGCAAGTTCATTGCCGAGTTCTTCATGTGTAACATTGAATACGGTACAACCGCACTGCGTAGATTTTTTCTTTAACAATGCAATTAGACGCTCATCTAATTTGAAAAAAGCGATTTGATCTATGGCAGCCAATAAATCATCAAATCGTTTTTGGTAGGTCATAAAAACGAATTCTTTCCAAGATGAATACTTGGTCATCCATTCATCAATTTTACTAACTGGAACTGAAATTAATTGGGTTTGTGAGTCAGCAATCGCCGTAATTTCGCTTTGGCGGCTATTTAGACAACATGTAAGCGACATGGCACAAGAATCTTTTTCACCTAAGTAATATAGTAATGCTTCTTTACCTTCGGAATCAGAACGCACAATTTTGACAGATCCGCTTAATATAATAGGAACTGAACGAATATATTCGCCTGGTCGCATCAATACAAAACCTTCTTCAACGTCCATATAAGTACCAAAGTCGGCAAGTTCCTTAAGAAGGCCAACTTCGAAGGTTTTTCCGAATTTTTCATGTAAAAAATTAAAGTCTATTTTCATTTTATGGATGGGAAAATGGTGTTTATGGAGCTAAAATAGCAAACATAAAAGCATATTTTACAATTAGAATATTTTATTTTGATTCTATAGGTTAATAAATAAAATAATGACTTTTGATTTTTTTTATTTTGGCCATTTCTAAGCACATAAAATTCCTGCATTTTTTGATCGTTTACCCGTTCATAGCCATCTTTCCGAAAGAAATTTTGAAAGTTAGGATTTTCAATCCGCGAATTATAGCTTTTCAATCGAGTTGAGTTGTCACTAATAGGTTGATTACTTGTGTTTTGTTGATGCCAATACACTTTTTTCTACTCC
>DAIQBE010000282.1:0-5092 GCA_036781325.1 Leadbetterella sp.
CCTTTGTTGTCTTTAATGATATAATAGTAAAAATCCCATTGGTTAGTCGGGTCTGGATGCTGACTAAATGTTTTTTCTAAATAAACAATTCCATCCCAATCGAAAATATTTTGTTTTCCCATGTATTGATTCCATGCTGATTTTTCAATATCTTGAATGGTATTTTTTTCTTCGATAAAAAGCTCCTGCTCTTTTGATTGTGAAATATTTTCTGCTTTTTTATTGTCCATTCCAAAAGCCCGTCTGATTTTGATTTCACTACTGTTTGTTTCTTCCAAAGCTTTGGGAAAATGGTATTCCATTGCATCAGCTAAGGCTGTAATATCTTCTAGCTTATTGTGGCTCGATAATGTTATTCTGATTCCTGTATTCTTTATTGGAACTGCTGGATAAATTCCCAAGTTCAGAAAAAATCCTTCTTCAAATAGGCGATGCACAAACTTATAAGCTGTTGCAGGCGTACCCATACCCAAAAAGAACACTGGCGAATCATTTTTTGAAATTATGGGGAGGTTTCCGTTTGATAATAACTGGTTAAAATAATCGATTTTATCCGCTAGCACTTTTTGTTTCAATTCTATTTCAGGAGATAAATGAATGTCTGCCGAAGCGATTGCTGCTGCTACAGATGCAGGTTCTAACTGAGCGGAAAAAGTTAATGGACCGCCGAAATTTTTGATTTTATCTCTTAGTTTCTGATTCCTGCAAAATACCGTCGCACCACTGGCTCCAAAGGTTTTGCTTAATGTACTCACCACAATACAATTTTCTGGAAGTTCTTCTATCATATCAAAAATAAAACCAGTTCCATTTTTACCTCGCCAACTCATACCATGAACATCGTCAAAATAGAGATTAAGCTGAGAATATTTTTGAGTCAAAGCCAATAATTCTGGGATAGGTGCATAATCACCAAACATGGAATATACACCATCAGCCATATACCAGATTTTATTGCATTTGGTAGTTAATTGTTTGATTTTATCTTCTAACATTTCCAAATTACTATGTCTGATCATCTCCACTGGAATTCCCCGTAGCTTTAAAAGCTGACACGCATTTTGTACACTCCAATGTACTTGATGATCCATTATTACGGCATCTTCATCTCTTATCAATGTCGGGATAACAGCTAAATGTCCTAATGTACTGTTCTTTGTTATAATGGGTGGTATACCATACATTAATTCAATTTTTTGCTCTAGTTCACTGTAAAGCGGATGCGAAATATATGACTTTGAAAGTGGGAATTGTGTACCATAATTGTTTATGGCTGCTATTGCAGCCTCTTTCAACCGAATGTCTTGTTCGAGTCCCAAGTAACCTGTTGTACCAAAATGAAACATTTCCTTTCCCTTAACTTGGATTGTCCTACCTGTCAATTTTTTGTCTTCTGCATATAGATGTAGTAATCCTTCTTTTTTTGCTCCTGATAAAACCTCATCAACTGTGTCTATGAAATTATTGTGCTTAATTTTTGCCATTTTTAAATTGTTTAAGTTGTTTTAAAAATTTAGATATCTAAAATTCATCATAAAAATTGAAAGTTATTTCATCCAATACCTCAATACTCCCGATATAACAAGTCAAAGTCCCGAATTGACAACTAAAACTTCCAAATTGCAACAAATAATCCCAAATTGGCAAGTGTCTTATTAATAGATGTTTATATTTTTGTTAAATTAGAAAAATTAAATTCGTAAAACATGATTGCAGCACATGATTTTTATGAGAATGATTTTGCCAGGTTTTGGATCTCTGGGGGCATTCTCTTTTTTGAATACAAGCCTAATACTACTATTGATTTAAGGGTAGCCCAGTGCGTTGTAACCGATAGAATTCATTTTCAAAACGAATGTACTTATCCTATTTTATGTGATATTAGGGGTGTTGTTGCTACTGAGAAAGCTGGAAGAGATCATTTAGCACAGTCGGGCTCTATTTTGACGCAAGCAGTAGCACTTATTGTAAATGAAAAACTTTCCTTGATTATTAGTACTTTTTATGTAGAGATTAGTAAGCCCTCTGTACCTACTCAAATTTTCACGAAAGAAGATGACGCTTTAATTTATCTAAAAGGGTTTGTTTAGCGTTTACTATAAGATAAAAAATTAAAAGTTGAATCTTATGAATAAAACATACAACGAAGAGCGTATTGTTACAATTCATCAAATGTTATTTGAGATGGCACGTGGCAATTTCAACACGCGCATTCCTTTAAGTTCAAATGATGAACAATTGGAAACGCTAGTTGTTTTAATTAATATGGTAGCGGAAGAAATGCAGGAGTCGGTTTTTCAAATTGGTTACATTAATACACATAAGACCCTTCAAGTTACAGCTCTAAGCACATTTGTTTTAGATTCGTCTTTTTTTATCAAGAGCTTTACTCCTGAAGTTACTTCCTTTTTGGGTCATTCCGAATCTGAGTTGATCAACCTATCTTTGGCGGACATTATTACTACAGCTTCTTTTGAACAACTTCAAGAAGTAGTTGATGCAAATAGTACTTTGCCTACAACTATTACATTAGATTTTACACCTAAAGAACATTTACCTATTTCGGTTGCCAGTAACATTGTAAGGTTGGTTAATGGTTCGGAAATTATAATAAATCTGGTTACTCCTGCACGTCAAGATACTTATAGTCCTTTACTGTATGGGAATGAAAACGAGAAACATAATAAAACTCGAAAGGCAGATGCGTTATTGATTCAAAAACTTTATGATTATATTTTAGCACACCTTGAAGAACCCCTTCCCTCCTTAAAGGTGCTTTCTTCTAAATTTGGTACTAATGAACATAAATTAAAAGATGGTTTTCGCCATTTTTTTAAGACTAGTATTTATCAGTTTTATAATCAAGAGCGTCTCAAAAGAGCTTTCTTTATGATTGAACATACTGGAATACCGTTAAAAAATATTTCTGTCATGAATGGTTTTAATAATTATCCAAATTTTTCAAAATCATTTAAAAAACAATTTGGTTTTTCTCCCAACGAATTAAAGCGAAATGAAGTTGGTTTTATTTCGTCAGTTGAGGATTAAAGTTATCCGTTTTAGTCATCTCTTACTCCCAAAAAGACAACTATAGTCATTTTATAATTCAGAATTTTGCTTTAAATAAAAAGTACTATGAAACTGAATATTAAATTACAAAATGTATTTTTAGAGATGGTCTGCTTCCTGTATATCATTTTATTTACGTATGCTGCAATCAGTAAACTAATTGATTTTGAAAACTTTCAAACACAATTAGGCCAGTCTCCACTTTTAAGTGCTTATGCTGCTTCTATCTCGTTTCTTGTAATTTTTGCGGAATTGGGACTAGTAGTTGCTTTATCTCTGCGAGTAAGTCGAATAAAGGCCCTTTATTTATCAGTGGGCTTAATGACTGTTTTTACTACATATATTATTTTGATTTTGAATTTTAGTTCGTTTATTCCATGCTCTTGTGGTGGAATTTTAGAAAAGTTAGGATGGAATGAACACTTGATTTTCAACCTTTTTTTCATTTTCATAGGTAGTTGTAGTCTGTTGCTTCATCAATATGATAAAAAAGGGATTATCTCACTGTTATTAATAGTAGTATCAAGTGTGCTTTTCGTTGTTTTTTTATTTCTATCATCAGAGGATACTATGAAGAAGCAAAATCCATTTATTCGTCGATTTACTCCTAACGTTGCATCAAGGACTTTAACAAAAAATTTAAATAATTATGGATTTTACTTTGCCGGCCACTCTAAAGGAAATATCTATTTAGGAAATACCATTTCTCCTTTAACTATCATTGAGTTTGACAGCACATTGCAACATAAAAAACAATATTCTATTCAACTTACTCCGGATACTTTACCTTTTAGAGCCGTTAAAACAAAAATTTTGGGTGCTCATTTTTTTCTTTATGATGGTTCTATTCCTATCATTTATCGGGGTTTAGTTTCTGATTGGAAAGCTACCATTTGGGTTACCAAAAAACCTTACTTTACTACATTACAGCCAATTGATTCTACTCTTTGTGTATTTAGAGGGCAACAATTAGGTACTTACGAAAATATATTGGGTACAATAGCTTTAGATGATTCTTTAAAAATTAGAAAGCAAAAGCACTTATTACAAAAACAAATAGACGGTATTTTTGACACGGACGGAACCCTGACTTACAGTGAGGGTTTAAAGAAAATCGTTTATACGTATTTCTATCGGAATCAATTTATTGTAGCCGATACAGCTTTGCAACTTGTCCATCACGTTACGACTATAGATACCACTACCAGAGCTAAATTAAAAGTAGTCAGAGTCAAAAAATCAGGGGATAGTAAACTTGCAGCTCCGCCTTATACTGTTAATTTAAGAAGTGCTGCCTTTAATGAACTTTTGTTTAATCAATCAGGGCTTCGTGGTCGTTACGAAAGTAAAAAAAACTGGGACCATGCTTCTATAATTGATGTTTATGATATTACGAATAAAATCTATTTATTCAGTTTCTACATCTACCACGAAAATAAAATGAAAATGAGTGATTTATTGATAACTGAAAAGGCCTTGTATGCAATAGTAGGACATCAAATTGTAAAATATACTTTTGGGACCCCAATGTTAACGCAACTAAAAAAATAAAATGAAAGATATACTGGCCGGTATCAGGGGTAAGATCGAAAACCTGTAGAAAAGAGTAGATCGAAATAATAATTATTAATTTTTTTATTATGAAAACAGATTTTTTAAAATTGATGGTGCTTCCAATGGTAGCATTCTCATTGGCTAGTGCTGCTGCTGTAACCACTAGTACGGCTAAAGAAAGCCAAACGGCTACTGCAATTATTAATGGTTATATCCATTCACCACTCCCTTCCAGTTGTAAACTGGTAAACGTAGATTGCGATGTTACTGGAAATGCTTTTTGTATGAGTGGTTCTTCACAAGTATTCGATAAAGATAGTGAAACGACCTGTTCTACGCCGCTTTTTAGAACTGTTAATCCGTAGATTAACGAATAAGTGCAGTTTTTTCAAACTGCACTTATTTATTTTATTCCTTTAAATATCGGTCAAACCAATCGGTAATTCGTTTTGTAAGGTCCATTTTATTC
>DAIQBE010000283.1:0-5083 GCA_036781325.1 Leadbetterella sp.
AAAAAACTATTTATTGTCTTTTTAAATAATATATTATTTTAAATTTTTTTTATACAATTATTTATTCAAGTTTTTATTTAACTCCCAAAGTTCAAATTTTTCTATTTCCTGCTTTATGGTGTTAAATACAAAGCTTAATAAAGCCACATCATCAGCAAAACCCACAAAAGGCAAGAAGTCTGGGACTAAATCTATTGGAGAAAGGAAATAAAGTAAGGCCGCTAGAATGATAAGGATATTTTTTAGTTCAACATCTCTATATGTTCCAATTGCATAATTTTTTGAAAGGCTTCCTAAAGTTAAAATTTTCTTTTTTATTTCATCAGCTAAAATCCCTGGACCCATGCCTTTAATCTTTCCAAATACATTTTTTAATAGATTTAATATACTAGAGGCATTTCCACTCATTCTCGTGGCTTTTTTATAAGAATTGGAGTAAAAAGCAGATTCAAGAATTTTCTTTATTAGGTTTTTATTGTCCATTTTAATGTAAGACTTTCAATTTATTTTTATTACCAAGCGTAAATTACATTTTAAAATTAATAAATATTTTAATATCACCAAAATAGGACAATAAAACATTGGTTTTTATTGAAAATATGCAATAATTTTGTTCATAAGTTTTAATTAAAATAATCGAAAATTTAAATAATAATAAATAATGAAAGTAACTGTAATTGGTGCAGGTGCTGTGGGTGCAACAGCCGCAGATAATATTGCTAGAAAAGAGATTGCCTCTGAAGTAGTAGTTTTGGATATTAAGGAAGGCTTTGCCGAAGGGAAAGCAATGGATTTATTGCAAACGGCATCAATAGAAGGTTTTGATACTAAACTGATAGGAGTTACTAATGACTATGAAAGAACAGCCAAATCTGATGTGATTGTTGTTACTTCAGGTATTCCACGTAAACCAGGAATGACACGAGAAGAACTTATTGGAATAAATGCTGGAATAGTTAAAACAGTGGTTACAAATGCATTGGCGGTATCACCCAAAGCAGTAATTATTATTGTTTCCAATCCTATGGATACAATGACTTATTTGACCTACAAGATTGCTTCTGAAATGGGGATTTCAAAAAGGAAGATTATTGGAATGGGAGGTGCTTTAGATTCAGCAAGGTTTAGATATAGACTTTCTGAGGCTATGAATGTTGCTCAAAGTGATTTAAATGGAATGGTAATTGGTGGGCATGGTGACACTACCATGATACCGATGACACGACTAGCGACTTGGAACGGAATTCCTGTAAGTAGATTTTTGAATGCCGATAAATTGAAAGAAGTTGCAGATAAAACAATGGTTGGTGGAGCTACACTTACAAGTTTGCTTGGAACCTCTGCTTGGTATGCGCCAGGAGCTGCTATAGGACAGCTGGTAGAATCAATTTTAAGAGATGAAAAGAAAATTATTCCTTCCTGTGTATATTTAAATGGAGAATATGGTCAGAAGGATATCTGTATTGGCGTTCCAGTTGTAATTGGTAGAAACGGATGGGAGAAAATAATAAATTTAAGGCTGAGTAATGCTGAAAAAGAAGCTTTCGAAAAATCAGCAATAGCAGTAAGAGCTATGAACGCAGCTTTATAGTCTACCTACAGAATTTAAAATAATAATAAAAAAGGCCAAATTTTGGTCTTTTTTATTTTACTGGAATATATCCAAGTTCTATAAAATTACTTCCAATTTCTATTTCTATTTCCAAGGAATTGATCTCTAATTTATTTACTTTATAATCAAAACCGTTTATTTTTAGTGTGGTATTGTCTTCTGAAATTTCAAATGGAAAAGATTGGTTGGAGTCATTATCAAAGCATTTTATTTCATTTATATTCCAGCTATACAATTTTGTTTTTTTATTGAAATAGAAAGTATCATCTTTATAGCAATCAAGAAGCATATCTTTTCCTTTTTCTCTATAATAAGAAAGCTTCCACGTTTTTGTGTTTCCTGCTGTTAGAAAGTCTATGGGAACCAAGTCTAATTCAGTTTCTTTTTCACAGGAAAAATTTAATAGAATTAAAAGAATACAAGTAAAATTTGTAATTTTTTTCATTTTAGTAAAATTTTAAGAAAGCTATTATTTTTTATAAAAAAAGGCACTTAATAGCTTTAACTATTTAAGTGCCTAAAAATTGTACCAATCTTATTTTAAACTAATTAATAATAAAATTCTAATCTCTTTTTAATGCTTTAAGCATGGTCTCGCCAATTTCTGCTGGAGAGTCTACTACAAAAATTCCGCATGCTCTCATTATTTCCATTTTTGCTGCGGCTGTATCATCTGCACCACCAATGATAGCACCAGCATGCCCCATTCTTCTTCCTTTGGGGGCAGTTTGACCTGCTATAAAACCTACCACAGGTTTTTTGTTTCCGGTCGATTTAATATAATGAGCTGCTTCTGCTTCCATACCCCCACCAATCTCACCTATCATTACAATGCCTTCTGTTTCTGGGTCATTCATGAAAAGTTCAACTGCTTGTTTTGTAGTAGTTCCAATTATTGGATCACCACCAATACCAATTGCTGTAGTTTGTCCTAATCCTGCTTTAGTTAATTGATCAACAGCTTCATAGGTAAGTGTTCCTGATTTAGAAACAACTCCTATTGTGCCTTTTTTTAAAATAAAACCTGGCATAATACCTACTTTGCATTCTTCGGCGGTTATTATTCCAGGGCAATTTGGGCCAATCAAAGTGGTTTCTTTCCCTTGTATATAATTTTTGGCCATTATCATATCTTTGGTTGGAATGCCTTCAGTTATACAAACGATAACTTTAATGCCGGCATCCGCGGCTTCCATAATTGCATCTGCAGCAAAACCTGGTGGTACAAAAATGATTGAAACATCTGCTCCAGTAGATGAAACGGCTTCTTCAACGGTATTAAAAATTGGACAATCTAAATGTTTTTGGCCACCTTTTCCGGGTGTTACTCCTCCAACTACATTGGTACCATAATCAATCATTTGACCTGCATGGAAAGATCCTTCAGAACCTGTAAAACCTTGTACAATGATTTTTGAATTTTTGTTTATTAGAATACTCATTTTTATACATTCATGCTGTTTTGCAGCCAATTATTTTAAATAAATACAAAATTTGAAAATTTTATCAAAAGTACCTTTGAAATTAGAAAAATACAAAATATTAGGCATTAATAAATCTTTTAATTATTAAATCTCCACAATATTTGTACAATTGAAATTTAAAAGTTAAAAAAAATCAATTCATAAAAATGATATGAATTGATTTTAGAAAATATTTTTTATTTACCTAATATTTAGATATTGAATGCAGTTTTTACTTTTTCAACATAGTCTAATTTTTCCCAAGTGAAAAGTTCTACTTCGATTTCAACAGACTGCCCAGCATTCTCGAATTTTTTTGTTACTACTTTAGATTCTCTACCCATATGTCCATAGGCTGCAGTTTCAGAATATATAGGAGTACGAAGTTTCAACCTTTGCTCAATAGCAAAAGGTCTCAAGTCAAAAATTTGTTCTACTATTTTAGCTATTTCTCCATCCGTTTTATCAACTTTTGAAGTTCCGTAAGTATCTAAGAAAATTCCGCAAGGCTTTGCCACTCCAATTGCATAGGATACTTGAACTAAAACCTCATCACAAAGGCCTGCAGCCACTAAATTTTTTGCAATATGTCTAGTAGCATATGCTGCAGACCTATCCACTTTAGATGGGTCTTTTCCAGAAAATGCTCCACCACCATGAGCGCCTTTACCACCGTAAGTATCTACAATGATTTTACGTCCTGTTAAACCTGTATCGCCGTGAGGTCCGCCAATTACAAATTTTCCTGTTGGATTAATATGATATTGAATGTTGTCGTCGAATAAAGCTTGAATTTCTGGCTTTAACTTACTTTTAACTCTTTGAATAGCAATATTTATCATATCAGACTTGATTTTTGCTAACATTTGTTCGTCGGCATCAAAATCATCATGTTGAGTTGAAATTACAATGGTATCAATTCTGATTGGTTGATTTGAGTCCGAATACTCAATAGTTACTTGGGATTTTGAATCAGGTCTTAGATACTTAATGACATCATTTTCTCTTCTGATAATGGCAAGTTCTTGTAGAATTTTATGAGAAAGATCTAAAGCTAGAGGCATGTAATTGTCAGTTTCTCTAGTTGCATAACCAAACATCATTCCTTGATCACCAGCACCTTGGGCATTTGCTTTTTCTTCAAAATCGTTAGAAGATTTACGATCCACCCCTTGATTTATATCTGAAGATTGTTCGTGAATAGCGGAAATAATTCCGCAAGAATTAGCTTCAAACATGTATTCTGCTTTGGTGTACCCAATTCTACTTATAACTTCTCTAGCAATTGATTGTACGTCTAAATATGTTTTTGTGTTTACTTCGCCAGCTAAAACAACTAATCCTGTGGTAACTAAGGTTTCGCAGGCTACCTTTGAATTTGGATCGAAAGCTAAAAAGTGATCAATAAGAGCATCGGAAATTTGGTCTGCAACTTTGTCTGGGTGTCCTTCCGACACAGATTCTGAAGTGAATAAATAAGGCATTTAATTTAATGTTTAAAATTTAAAAAAAAATGCAAGAGAAATTTCTGTAAGGTTCATTGCCGAAACATTTTTTGGTCGGGCGACCCACATCTATTTTACCACCGCGGTGTTTCAAGTACTCGGTTGGTTTTCTATTTTCATAGAACTCTTGATGTAATGCAAAATTGACATTTTTTGGTCATATTAAAAAATGTTAGTGAAATAAACTATAAGAATGTGAAATTATAGATAAATTTACTAAAACCATGTCCATTTTCTTTTGAAAAAATAAAAAAAAACTAGCTTTGTTATTTTTTTAAATGTTTTATAAAAACGTCAAGGAATGCTACCCCAAATTTCAACTTTGGAGTAGACCACATAATTTTCAATTCATCCCATAAGGAAGATTCATTGTCTAGAAATCTAAAGACACTTTCAATATCATTATTACTAAAAATTCTATCAAATGTTTCAGCCATTGGGAATCTATTTTTCTTTATTACATTTAACAATGTGGAAGCATAGATTTTATGCCTTATATCAAA